>SKGU01000213.1 GCA_007117255.1 Natronohydrobacter sp.
ACTAGGTTGATGCCGGGATCGCGCTGAAGCAGGTTCTCCATCGCGGTGCGGCCACCTTCTTCATTCCCGTTTGTAACATCACTTCCAACAATTCTGGGATCTTCTTCATCACCAATACGGGTGGGGTCTTTAATATCGATCCCGAAGCCTGACATGAAGCCCTGATTGCGAAGATAATCGACCGAAATCTGGCTTGCATTGAGATCCAGCGTAGCAATTTTTGCATTGGCCGCGTCATCGCCCATAGCAGCGCGGGCCCATTCCCCAATCAGGACGCCCGCTTGAAAGTTGTCAGTTGCAAAGGTGGAGTCGGCCGCATCCGCTGGCTCCAATGGAGTATCGAGCATGATGACCAGAACGCCGTTTTCACGCGCCTGGGTCACTGCCGGAACAAGCGCGCGACTGTCATTCGGGGTCAGTAGGATACCACTGACACCAGCGGCAACACAGCTTTCGATTGCCGCGATCTGGGTTTCGACATCGCCATCAAGACGACCTGCATGAGTTTGCAATGCGATTCCGTGTTCTGCCGCTGCAGCCTGCGCGCCTTCGCGCATTTTGACAAAGAACGGATTGGTGTCTGTTTTGGTAATCAAGCATGCGCCAGTTTCGGCGATTGCGGGGCTGGCAAGAAGCGCTGTGCCGGCAGCGGCACCCATCAGGGTCATCTTCAGTCCGGACTTAAGTTTCATCTGGTTCCTCCCAAGAGCTTTGCGCAGCCCTCCAATGGCCGCGATGATGAACAGAAACGGCAGAATCAGCGCCCTGTCAATAACTAAATCACTTTTATTTACTATTGACAGGCTTTCGATTGCTGGCCATTTCTGAATGCCAAGCAAGGTGAATCATGTCCGACACCCCAGATCAGCGGCAACTGCCCCACACAATGCGCGGCTCTAACCAGTCGGGCCTTAGGGCTTGGAATGAAAGGCTTTTGTTCACGTTGCTGCACCGAAACGGCGCCATGCCAAAGGCAGACATCGCCCGCGTCACCGGCCTGTCAGCGCAGACAGTCTCGGTCATCATCCGCGCTCTGGAACAAGACGGCTTTCTGACAAAAGGCGAACCTGTGCGCGGGCGTATCGGGCAGCCTTCGGTGCCTATGTCTCTTGCCGCAGACGGAGCCTTCTTCCTTGGCCTCAAGATAGGACGACGTTCCAGCGAAATGATCCTGATAGATTTTCACGGATCAATTCGCGGAAGAATCGTGCGCCGCCATGACTGGCCAGAACCAGAGGCAGCCCGTGAATTTGCGCTGAGCGCCGCACATGAACTGGTGCAACGACTTCCGAAACCTCACCGCGAACGGGTGGCGGGCCTTGGTATCGCACAACCGTTCCAGCTTTGGGACTGGTCGTCATCGCTTGGCGCACCTCAGATGATCATGGATCACTGGCGGGGTGCAGATCTTTGCGGTGATCTGAGCCAAGCCTTGCCGTATCCGGTTTTCATGCGCAATGATGCAAGTGCTGCCTGCGGGGCAGAGCTGGTTTTCGGCCGAACCGACCTGCCGCGGGACTTTGTTTATTTCTACATTGGCTTCTTCATTGGCGGCGGCGTCGTATTGAACGGGACACTGCATACAGGCGAAAGCGGCAATTCAGGAGCACTCGGCTCAATGCCGATCCGGGCACCCGATGGTAAAAGGGTACAGTTGATAGAATTGGCTTCAATTTATGGTCTTGAAAAACGGCTGACAACTTCGGGACTTGACCCTGACCTGCCATGGCAAGACCCGAATAGCTGGCCCATCCCGGACGACATCATCACCGAATGGCTGGAAAATACCGCCGAAGCCATTGCACAGGCCACAGTCGCCTGTCTTGCGGTTATTGACTTCAAAGCCGTGGTTATCGATGGCTGGTTTCCCGCGGTCATTCGAGACAAGTTGCTGACAATGGTGCAAACAGCGACGCTGCGACAGGAATTTGCCGGTCTGACACCACCTGCAATAAGGGCCGGAAGCTTGGGGATCGACGCGCGCGCATTGGGCGCAGCTGCCTTGCCGTTGACAGACCGCTTTTTCATTGCTTCAGATGCAGGCTTCGGCAGCAGTCTTGCGCAAGATGCACTGCACTGATTTCTGCAACTGAAAACACCGGGTTTATTGTAGCCCCTGCTGTACACAGCATTGTCAGACATTCGCAAAAGCACGACCAACTATCTGAAAAGCGCATACAGGCAGGCGACGCGCATGCGCCCCCTGCCTTGGTTCTTGCCGATTATTCTGCAGGTCTGGTCTGTTCCGGTGCCGTATCAGAACTTTCGTCATCTGCGCGCTCGCAACTGCGGCTCTGCACCCGCGGATATATCAGCAGAAACGCCGCCGTTATGATGTATCCAGCCGTTATGCCATTTATTTCGGGCCAATGAAGCCCCGGCGCATGGATGATCCCGACCATGGACATTGCGGCAGCGGCAGCGGCAAAGCCGCCTGCATTCACAAAACGCCCGTCAATCACGCTCGCGACGATCGCCCCCCAGATCAACCCGGTCAGGATCGCACCTTGCGACAACGCCAGGTGCCCGACAAAGGGGACGCCCTCCATTGTCAGGGCGGCAGTCAGGGCCGGATCGCCGAGCGCCAGCATCCCGGTTGCACCTGTCGCAGCGAGGGCCCCGGCCAGTGCCGCCCACTGGATCAGCAGAAAGGCAGAAACATGCGGCATCATGGCTATGGTGATCGCCGCCATATGTTCGTTTTTAACCGAATGCGCGGTGTTGGTGATCAGGCTAAGTGCAACAAATACCAGCACCGGCGCAGCGGCGGCGACAGGGATCAGGTTGTTGAGAAAGGCCAGCAAGCCAAAAAATGCCCCTATTGGAATGACCGCGGCCACCCCGATGATATAGCCGGCATGTGCCCCGATCCGCTTATAGGCAGGATGGCCGATATACGCTGTGGTCGGGAAAGGAGAGCCGAAAAGCGCGCCAATCATAGTGCCCGCACCATCGGTGAGTTGACAGACAGCCACCGGATAACTGTCACCCGCAGCCTCGGCGGATTCGACGTTATTCATGGTTTCGATGAAGTTGTATATTTGCACCGGAACCAGAACCAGGAACAATTCCGGATTCGCAAACAGATGCTGGATACCTGCAGCAAGATCACCAAAATATGGCATTGGTGGATAGAAGCCCACACCTTCCGCTGAGATTGTCGCCTGCCCTGTGATCAGTGCGACCACTGTACCGACGACAAGCGCCAACAGACCCGCCGGAACATTTCCCGGCAACCGAAACCGGCCCACCAGGCCCCAAAGAATGATAATCAGCGACGCAAATCCGATAAACGGATTCTCGAAGATCGTCGCAAGTGGCACAGTGCCGATAAAGACAAGCGCAATCCCGCAAAGCGTGCCTAACATCCCTGCGCGGGGCGTGACTCGCTTCAGGAACGGCCCAACAACTGCACCAAGCGCGGCAACGATCCCGCCCATGAAACCGGCCCCGATACCGACCTGCCAAGCCAGCAAGGCATCATTTGTGGCCCAGTATATCGGGCCAATAACCCCAAACAGGTAGACGAACATCACAGGTGTCGAGATACCATAAGGCAGGGCAGTCACGTCGCGCCCGGTTTTGTTGGCCACATGGCGGGCCAGCACCACATAGACAGCGATCCCCGCGATAATGGCCACTGCTGCGCCGGGCACAATTCGGCCATAGACGATTTCCGCTGGCATCTGAAAGACGAACTGACAGATACCCGCCAGTACCATCAGGTTGATAAGATTGTCGGTGAACAATGCCCAGAAAGCACTGAAATCCCCGCGCGAGACAAGCCGGTAAGGCATTCCCTCTGTCCGCATTGCGTTTCCTCCGTGGTTTGCCATGTGGCAGCACTCCCCGCGTGCCACCTCCTCCCTCAAACGACGCGACACCGCGCCATATTCTCGCGCGGGGCACGAGCACTGGTTTGCACCCTTGGCAGTCCGGCTGCGGAAATGGCCCGGCACATGCCTGGCCGAGTTGCGATCATGCCCTGAATGACACCGCGCACCGCTGACGCTCTGCTGCCGCCGCATGTCGCGATGCCTACCAGCTGCGCTCCCACACGAATGCAGGCGATATCTGCACGGTCCATTGGCGAGCTCTGCCAGGACTTCAAATACCGCTACACGCCGGATGATGGCCGGCAATGCTCTCAAGATGGGCACATTTCAGCGCCGTACTTCGGTGTTCTCACACAAAAGCCGGGTCATGTTGCTAAGGGCCGTCATTTCTCCTGCAGCACGGCCAGTGGCCAGAGTTTCTCCGCATTGGACCTTGACACAAAAATCACTTTCAAAAAATTCATGGAGTTGGACAGACTATTTCAACGCTTTGTTGAAAGTTTCGGGCTTACGCCATGCACCGGTCGTTCTGACTGTCGGCATGCTGGTTGGCGGTTGTTGCTTTCCAGCATTCGTATTCTGGCCGACAAGCCTGACCTGATCGCCCTGCGCATTACATATCTGCGCGCTCGCAATTTCGTATGCAGTGCATTCAATGACGGGATGACCAACACCCACTGGCGCTGAAAACGCACCCGATTGGGTGGATGCCGATTCCGCTCTGGCCCGATACCACGCGGCCGCGATACCAAGGAGCGAGTGCACCTACCGTTTCAGTTGCGCGTCAAGCGTATCAAAAGCTTTCTGAAAAACGTTCTCATGAACGTTCGGGATCAGATCCAGATCATCCTCTGGCGTAGCGGTCCAATCAGCGGTCCAGACTGCAAAGGTTTGATCACGGTCAGTCAAAGGAAACAGCCGCGCCCCGGCATGGTAGTTCAGCCAAGGCATCGGACTTTTCAGTATCCGGTAGCGAAAGGCGTGGTCATGATCCGAAAGGCACGTCAGTTGCTCGTGCAACTGCCCATCACCGAAGATGAAGTCGCGCACACCAGACACCTTGTCAGACCGAACACCTTCTATCATTGCCATAGATGGGATATCCGCGTGCCAGTGTTTCATCCCCGCGAAATCCCGCATTTTCGCCCAGACATCTGCCAGAGGCGCGCGGATCACACTTGAGGTAAAGACCTTCGCGGGCCGCAACCCCTGCCAGCGCGCATCTGCAACCGGCGGCGCAGGCTGGAGTGCGACGTACTCGCCCAACGCGCGCAATCCGTTTGCGAAAACTTCGTTCGAGATCAAGGCAGAGTATGTTCCGATATCCTCTGCCGCTTCGTCGAAACTGGCGTGCCAGCGCACAAATGTGGTGTTGCCGTTGGTGACCGGGATTAACTGCAGCACAGCAACATAGTTTTGCACTGGAAACGCCGGGGTCTCGAAATTGTAGCGCAACACATAACGGCTGTCGTCCAGTTCCAGCAAACGCTCGCGCACGAATGTGCCGTCGGCAAGATGAAAAGCTCGAATGCAGCCCACACTGTCCGCATCGCGCCCGTCCTCAACCTTGCTATCGGTCACAGCGGGATTCCAGTCCGGCATTGCGTTGAAATCGCGCAGAACCGACCAGACCTGTTCCACAGGTGCCGCGATGATTGTTGTCGCCAATGCTTCAGCCATGAGTCCCTCCTCAGAAGGTTAGTGCTTTGAAAGCACGGGTGGTTTCGCTCAGCGCGATTTCGGTGGGCAGGCGTTCCATTGAACTGGCCCCATAAAACCCATGGCAATGGCGTGCACTGCGCAGAACATAAGACGCATCTTCTGGCGTGGCGATAGGACCACCATGGCAGATGATCAGGATATCCGGGCGCACCTGCAATGCGGCTTCGCCCCATGAATCGATATCCTTCACGCAATCCTCCAGCGACCGGACAGTTTCGGCACCAATCGTCCCGCCAGAGGTCAGGCCCATATGCATCACCAGAATATCCGCCCCGGCTTCGGCCATCGCAACTGCCTCGGCGGCGGAAAAGACATAGGGCGTGGTCAACATATCACGTTCGCGTGCCATGCGGATCATGTCCACCTCCAGCGCATAGCTCATCCCGGTCTCTTCCAGATTCTGTCGGAACACCCCGTCGATCAGCCCCACAGTCGGGAAATTCTGCACCCCGGCAATCCCCATCGCCTTCAGCCGGTCCAGATGCTGCTCCATCATCACGAAAGGATCGGTTCCGTTCACACCGGCCAGAACCGGCGTGTTACGCACGACCGGCAAGACCTCGCGCGCCATGTCGACCACTATTTCGTTGGCATTCCCATAAGCCAGCAAGCCCGCGAGAGATCCGCGCCCCGCCATCCGGTAGCGCCCGGAATTATAAATCACGATCAGATCGATCCCGCCGCTTTCCTCGCTCTTGGCAGAAAGCCCGGTCCCGGCCCCACCTCCGATAATCGGAATGCGTTGTGCAGCCATATCCTGAAAACGGCGCATCAGCGTCGCGCGGTCACGATGAGGATTTCGGATCTGGGTCATGAGAGCATCCTGAGCAGTTCTGCAGCCATCGCGCGCGCGAAAGCCGGATCGTTGATATGCAAGGGAAGTTCGACAAGCTGTCGTTTGGGGCCGGGACGGAATGTTTCGCGGATCGCGGAAAAAAGCGCATCATTGGCCGCAGGGTCGTGAAATGGCTGGCCGGGTGCATCCACGGCCGAAACCCCGTTGAGTGGCAGGAACAACGCTACCGGACCTTCGCACTGGTTCAGTTGCTCGGTCAGGAAATGTGCAATTTTCACATTTTCTTCGGGCGTGGTGCGCATAAGCGTGATCTGCGGATTATGCACCAACAGATTGCGCGCGCGGAAATGTTCCGGCACAGTATCGCTGCCATTGAAATTGACCATATCGACCGCACCCACGGATCCGACCCAAGGCAGCCCGGTCCGGGCGATCACGCCGTAGCGATCGGCAGAACACGGCATGACACCACCGACCAGATGATCGGCAATTTCAGTTGCCGTGACATCCAGAACGCCTGCCAGCAGCCCCGACGCAGCGAGCTTCTCCATTGCGGCCCCACCGGTGCCAGTGGCATGGAATACGAAGGGTTCGATCTGACCGGAAAGCGCAACGCGCAGATGATCGACACAGTCGGTCGTGACACCGAACATGGTGATGCCCATGCCCGGCAAATCACCCTTGCCATCGGGCACTGGGTTCATAGCCATTCCAGCCACCGCATGTGCCGCATTGGCAATTACTCGTCGGCTGATCGTGTTCAGCCCGGCCACATCAGTGACTGAGGGCATCATGCCCAGATCGGTCGCACCAACATACTGTGCGACCTGACCAGAGGCCACAGTCGAGAGCATCAGCTTCGGCACACCCACTGGCAAGGCCCGCATGGCTTGCGTGACAAGTGCAGTATTGCCCGAACCACCAAGACCCAAAACTGCCCCGATATCGTCCCGCGCCAGCAGCCACAGAGTTAGCGCATCGGCCATCGCTGTGATGGCCGCACCCCGATCTTTCTTCCCAAGCACCGCCCCAGCACCCTCAGGGTGGCAAGCCGCCACTTCTGCCGGTGGAACATCGGTCTGCGCACCCGTGCCATGCGTGCTCACATCAACGAGCACAGGCACCGCCCCCAAGGCGCGGATACGCGCGCAGGCATAGGACAGTTCGGCCTGTTTCGTGTCGCAAGTACCGATAACATAAACACGCCTAATGGCCATGACTAACCCCCAGGTACCGATTCTGCAATTCGCGGTCACGCGCCAGTTCCGCCGCCCCGACCGTCGCCGCGATCCGCCCTGTCACCATGATCGAAACCTTATCCGCGACCGATGTGGCGACACGCAGGTTCTGCTCGATCAGCAACAAACCCATGCCTTCCTTCGCGATAGTGCGCAAAACTTCGATCAGATGATCAACGATTACCGGAGCCAGCCCTTCCGAGGGTTCATCCATGATCACCAGTCGCGGATTCATCAACAGCGCGCGTGAAATCGCCAACATCTGCTGTTCGCCGCCCGAAAGCTGGTTGCCGCCATTCCTGCGCCGTTCTGCAAGGCGCGGGAACGTGTCATAGACCCGCTCGATGGTCCAGGGCGGGTTGCCACGCTGCGCAACCAGAAGCAGGTGCTCATGTACCGATAGCGACGGGAACACACGCCGCCCCTGCGGCACAATCGCCAATCCATTGCGCGCGACCTTGCCCGTGCCAAGGCCCAACAGCTCTTTGCCGTCCAGCTTTGCGCTGCCGCTGGCCGGCACCATACCCATCAGGGCGGAACACATCGTGGTCTTGCCCATCCCGTTGCGCCCGATCACTGAAACGGGGTGGGCGCCCACCGACAGGCTGACGCCTTGCAGGATCGTGGCCTTGCCAAAACGAACATGCATATCGCGAATTTCCAGAGCACCGCGCATCAATGGCCCTCCCCAAGATAGATAGCCTGCACCAAGGGATCATCAGCCACCTTGTCGGATGTGGATTCGACCACCACTTCGCCGTCTTTCATCACGGTTACTTTCTCGGAATTCGCCAGCGCGACATCCATGTCATGTTCGATCAGGATCAGCGTAAGGTCGCGCGGCAGTTCTGCCATCAACGCCACCAGTTCAGGTCGTTCGGCCGCAGAGAGACCAGCCGCAGGTTCGTCCAGCATCAGCAGACGCGGGTTTCCGGCGAGGGCCATGCCGATTTCAACCTGCCTGCGCTGGCCATGCGACACAGCATCAATGCGCGTATCAAGGATATGATCCACCCGGACCTGTCGCGCCAGTTCCTGCACCCTTTGCAGATCAGCATGGCCCGGACCGGCCTTGATAAGCGAGAAACGCCCCGGTTTCATCGCACGCACAGCCAGATAAAGATTCTCGCGGACACTCAGCCCGCTGAACAAGGTCGAACTCTGATAGGTGCGCCCGATGCCCAGACGCGCGCGCCGATGTGGCTTGAGCTGCGAAATATCGGTCCCGAAGAAAGTGATCTTGCCCGAAGTGGACGGGTAGTCGCCGCAAATGGTGTTGAAAAGCGTGGTCTTGCCCGCGCCGTTCGGCCCCAGAATCGCGCGGCGTTCGCCCTGTTCGATGCGAAGAGTCACATCACTGACAGCCCGAAGCGCACCAAATCGGCGGCCGACGCCTTCCAGCGTCAGTGCAGGCAGATCAGAAGTGAAAGAAGGTGACGCAGACATCAGAATTCCTGTCTTGTAAGTCCTGCCCCCGATCCGTCGACCGGAGGCAGGTATGGTCCGATCAACGCGCAGGCGGGCAATCGGGATTATCACGGGACGGAGAGCCAAGCGCCATGAACGCCGCCTGCTCCATTCCAAGTGTCTGGCTGACATTCTCAGTGCGTCCGAAGGCTTCGGTACGCATAGTGCCGCCATCGTTAACGATACGGGTCAGGAAGATGTCCGAAACAGCCTGACGGTTGTGATCAAGGCTCACACTCGCACCTGTAGGGGCGGTGAATTCAGCCGCCGCCAATGCCGCTTGGAAAGCCTGTTGATTATCGGACAGATCGCCGCCCACCTCCTCCAGCGCTTGAATTACGGCAATTGTATTGGTGTAGTAGTTGACCGCATGGATCGAGGGTGAGTCGAAGCCTTCGTCCCCCCAGCGTTCGCGGTAGGCAGCAACAAATTCCTGCCAGTTAGGATCGTCGTTCAAATCAGCAATGGGACCAGCGGCAACCATGCCTTCCATCAAACTTTGATGCGGTCCACGCGCGGAGAGCAGGGTCTGGTCTGCCGTGATCGAGCCACCGATGATCGGCAGGTCGCCGCCCACTTC
>SKGU01000147.1 GCA_007117255.1 Natronohydrobacter sp.
ATCAAATGGCTGGTGAGATCCCTGATCTTGTAGCCGAGGTACGCACGGGGACAGGCAAGGGGGCCGCCCGTCAAGCTCGTCGTGAGCATCTCGTACCCGGAATCGTTTATGGTGGTGGGGCAGATCCCCTGCCCATCAACTTCAAATACAACTACCTGATTGCGACATTGAAAGCAGGCCGCTTTCTGTCGACTCTGTTCAACCTGAAGGTTGAAGGTCAGGAAGATGTGCGCGTGATCTGCCGCGGTGTGCAGCGCGATGTGGTCAAGGGTCTGCCCACCCATGTCGATCTGATGCGCCTGCGCCGCACCAGCCGGATCAACCTGTTCATTCCGGTTGAGTTCATCAATCACGAGAAATGTGTGGGCCTCAAGCGGGGCGGTACGCTGACCGTTGTGCGCGCCGAGGTCGAGATGAATGTGCTGGCCGGGGATATCCCCGAAAAGCTGGTGGTCGATCTCGAAGGTCATCAGATCGGCGACACCATCACGATTTCGGAAGTGCAGTTGCCCGAAGGCACCAAGCCCACGATCGAGCGTAACTTCGTGATCGCAAATATCGCGGCTCCGCGTGCGCTGGCAGCTGCGGATGATGATGAAGAAGAGGCTGCGGCGGAAGAGTGATCTTCCCCACACACCGACAGTTCAGGGCACCCGACAGCGGGTGCCCTTTTCACATCAGGTCGATGCCATGATCCGTCGAAAAACGACAGTCGAGCCGATGGAACGCCGGGCGCAATAGACCATATCATTGCGTGACAATGCGTTGAAAACCCGTCCTGTGCCAACGTCGCCATAGTGCTTGGGGTGAATTTCCAGAATGATCAACCGCACATCCTGCGGCAGATCCGTCTCGAAAAGGTCAAGCTCTCCGCCCTCAATGTCGCAAGACACGACCGTTGCACGCGAACGGCGCAGCAACTCGTCGATGCGTAGCGCAGGCACATCTATGTGCTGGCTTCGACGTGCCTGCCCTTCCTGAAGAATCGAAGATGCCCAGAATTGTCGTCGTGCTGCAAAACGCACTTGCTCGCCCTGATGCGCAGACGGCACAGCCGCCCCCCAGAGCATAGATGCGCCATGCACGTTATTGCGCAGCAGATTGGTCTTTGCGACTTCGACCATGTGCGGCAAGGCTTCTACCCCAGTTACAGCTTCGCCACCAGCAATGCGCCCCGCAATCGTGGCAATATAGCCCGTGCCGGACCCCAGATCGAGAAGCCTGTCATCCGGTTTGAAATGCCCACGCATCGCACGCGCTTCATCCTGTTCGAAATGGCCCGTTTCCAATGCAATCCGCACACGTTCACCGAGCACTGTTTCCGGAATGCTCAGCGCAACATCATCAAGCTGAAACTCTGGTATGCAAGCCTACTTTCTGATGGTCTGCACCGAATCGTATAGCTCCAACTCCGGCGGGCCGAGATAGATCGTCTCATGCGATTTCACGCCTTTATGCGATCCGCGGAAATTCTGCGATTTCGCCCAACCCTCGAATGCCGCCTTGTCGCGCCAGAGCGTATGCGACAGATAGACAGTTTCGGTCTCGGAGCTTGCCCCCCGGAACAGATGGAATTCGACGAATCCGTCCAGATCCGGCAATTTGCTCTCGCGCGAGGTCCAGATCTCCTCGAACGCGGCTTCCTGACCGGGACGCACCCGAAAGCGGTTGATCGTCAGATACATGCTCGCTCCTGCTTTTGCTTGCGCGCAGTCTAAAAGCCCTGCGCACAGATGCAAGCCAGCGCTTTCCAGTCGCGCGCGGCTTCTTTATGCTGCGCCGCAAAGACGAGGGGACGGGCGAATGAAACTCTTTGCAGGGCTTGGCAATCCGGGCGCGAAATATGCGGGCAATCGGCACAATATCGGCTTCATGGCGCTGGATGCAATCGCGCGTGCACATGGCTTCGCCCCCTGGCGTGGTAAATTTCAAGGCGAATTGACCGAAGGCCTGCTGGGCCGTGAGAAAGTGATCCTGCTCAAGCCCATGACGTTCATGAACCTGTCGGGCCAGTCCGTCGGTGCGGCGCTGCGTTTCTACAAGCTGGACCCGGCGGATCTGGTCGTCTTTCATGACGAGTTGGATCTGGCTCCGGGCAAGTTGCGCCTGAAGCACGGCGGCGGGCATGCTGGTCATAACGGTCTGCGCTCGATCCATGAACATATCGGCCCCGATTATGGCCGGTTGCGCCTTGGTATCGGCCATCCAGGTCACAAGGACCGGGTCGCACCCTATGTGCTGTCGGATTTTGCCAAGGCAGATCAGGACTGGCTGGACGATCTGCTGCGTGGCATTGCCGATGGCGCACCGGACCTGGCCGCAGGCGATGCTGCGCGTTTTACCAATGCCGTGGCGCTGCGCCGGGCACCTACTGCGCCCAAGCGCCCTGCCCCGGATCAGGCTGCGACTGCAAAACCCAAAGCGCCAGAACCCCCGACAGAGGACAAGCGCAGCCCATTGCAAAAGCTGATGGACCGGTTCAAGTGACATTTCGTCCGCATGCCCGCGCGCAGGCAGAGGCCTGCGCGGCGCTCGGCTCGCCCTTCACTGCCCGCATTCTGACATTGGTGGCGGACTGCTTGCGCCCCGGAAGCCCTGTGTCCGATAGGTTGTTGCATTGGGCGCCAGACCGGCTCAGCCCGGATGCCGTTGCGCTCAGGCTGGCAGGTGCGCTGCACTATCTGGTGCTGACCGACCAGGCCCCGATGCTGGCACGAACCTATTTGGCACGCGATACAGTGGATGACGCGCATCTTTGGCGCGTGATTGACGCGGCTTTGCGGCTGAATGCCGACTGTATCCTGTCAACACTGGACAGCCCGCCCCAGACCAATGAAATCCGTCGATCTGCAGTCTATATCGCGGCGGCACATTGGCTGAATGCGGTTTATAATCTGCCAATCGTCATGAGCGAACTAGGCAGCTCGGCGGGGCTGAATCTGCAATGGGATCACTACGCGCTGCGGATCGGAGAGGCGACTTATGGCCCAGCAGATGCCAGCATCACGCTGGCCCCGGACTGGCACGGCCATTTACCGCCACAGGCACAGCCGCTCATTCGCAGCCGTGCGGGCGTCGATCTGAATCCGCTTGACCCTGTCGCGGACCGGTTGCGGCTTCTGTCCTATATCTGGGCCGATCAGACCGACCGACTGGCCCAGACCGAGATCGCGCTGGCGCTGGCCGCAGAGCAGCGCCCCGACATCGCGCGCGCCAATGCGGTTGACTGGCTGGAAGGACGACTGGCCCGACCCATTCCGCAAGCGGTGCATCTGATCTGCCATACTATCGTCTGGCAGTATCTCGACGAAGCGGATCAAGCGCGTGGGCATGCAACTCTTGCCCGGACGGGCGCACGAACCCGCGCTGATGAACCGTTGGCCCATCTGGCTATGGAAGATGACGGCGCAGGCCCTGGCGCAGCTCTGAGCCTGCACCTTTGGCCGGGTGACATGCGCATTGCGCTTGGCCGCGCCGATTTTCATGGCCGCTGGATCGACTGGACCGCGCCAGACCCCTGACAAACTGGATTTCATCAGCAACCGGGCTATCTGGATGGTACCGCAACAAGGAGGTGGCCCATGACGGTGAGAATAGACCCTTCAGTGAATGTTCTCGGCGGTAGCCTGCAATTGTGTTCCAGCGACCCCATGACAGGTTTCATGCGCAACGGACATTGCGATACCTGCGCAGAAGATCAGGGCAATCACACAGTCTGCGCCGTGATGACTGACGAGTTTCTCGCCTATTCTAAATATCTTGGGAATGACCTGTCCACACCGCGCCCGGAGTTTCGGTTTCCCGGCCTGAAAGCCGGGGATCAGTGGTGCCTGTGCGCTGGTCGGTTTCTGCAAGCTCATACCGAAGGCGTCGCGCCGCGCATTCGCCTTCAAGCCACACATCAGCGCGCGTTGGATATTGTGCCACTGGACGTGCTCAAGGCCTCGGCGGTGGATGCGGATTAGATTTCGGGCGAGTTACTACCCTGCGCTGGCCGGTCAGTGCCGTCGAGTGTGTCGGCCAGCAGATCGTCTATGAAGATGCTCATCAACTGGCTCCGCCCAGTGACGCCCGCCTTGCGATAGATGGCGTTGGTCTGAGCCTTGACCGTGCCTTCGGACGTCTTGCGAAAGCCAGCGATCTCGCTGGTCGAAAAGCCTTTGAGAACAAAGAACGCAACATCGCGTTCCGCCGGGGTCAGCCCCCAAGTGATGAAATGCTGCTCAAGCACCTGCATGAAAGCGCTTGACGCGCGCTTCACCTGCGCCTCTGCCCGTCCCAGTCGCATTTGCGACTGCGCCAACAGCGCACCGGACATGATCAGACCAATCAACAGGGCAATTGCTGCGCCGATTTCCATGATTTCGCGGGTTTGCCAGTCAATCGGTTGGCGCTCCACTCCAAGCACAGACAGCGTGATGTCGCTGATGAAGAACAGCGCCCCAAGCGCTTGCACCAGCACCATCAACAGAATGACCAGCTTGAATTTCACGCGCGCCCCCCTGCAACCTGCTTTGAATTGAAATTATCTTTGTAATACATGGTCATGCTGCGCCTTACCCTCCTGGTTCGGATAAGTCAGTACCGGATATGACAGCACCGCCTCGCGGCATGGATTGGCCATCTGTCCTTGGTGGATCATTCGGGCTGAACTCGACGGCGTAGTCGCGCAGGATCTGCCCAGTGGACAGGTCCAGAACGACTTCGCGCCAAATCAACCCCTTGGACGCGACAACCCGCACCCGGCCCAGCAGCGTGCGGGTGGTTGACGCAACAACATAGCCCTGTCCCTCCAGGGCAGCGCTGACCATTTCAGGGGTGATACGATGCTCGGATGCATAGCCCGGAGCGGTGGCAAGCGCCAACAAAACCGAGAGAATGCGCATCCAGCGCATCAGAAAGGATGTCATGCCACAGCACATGATACGGTTTAAACCTAGCACAGAAAAAAGAACCGCACCTCGCCACAAGTCAGCGAGATGCGGCCCAATCAGGGAACTCGTTACACAAATCATCAACACCAGAGACCCGGATGCCCGGAAAAAATCGCAGACATCCAGTCTGTGCCAACGGCCCCGCGCGATACCAGACTACGCGCAACACGAATACTCTCGCCGGAACCAGCACATGCCCCGGAAGTCCAGGACGCCTCTGTCACCCTTTAACAACGATACCGATCGGAAATGTGATCAATCCGCTTCGGCCTGTTCAGGGATAGCCCCGCCCAAACTTAGATTCTATCGGGAGAGGGTTTATTTTATTGATATAAACTTTGGTTTAGGCCTTCATATCGAAGCCTAGATGCTTGGCTACCGTGAAGATATCCTTGTCACCGCGTCCACACATGTTCATCACCAGAAGATGATCTGCCGGCAGGTTTGGGGCGATCTTCAGCACATGGGCCAGCGCGTGGCTTGGCTCAAGCGCCGGGATGATCCCTTCAAGTGCACAGCAGGTCTGAAACGCAGACAGCGCCTCGTCATCGGTGATCGAGACATATTCCGCGCGGCCCATATCTTTCAGCCACGCATGTTCCGGCCCGATGCCCGGATAATCAAGACCCGCCGAAATCGAATGCCCTTCCAGAATCTGACCATCCTCATCCTGCAGCAGATAAGTGCGGTTGCCATGCAGCACGCCCGGACGACCGCCTGTCAGTGACGCGCAATGCTCCATCCGGTCATCGACGCCGCGCCCTCCGGCCTCGACCCCGATGATACGGACATCCTTGTCGTCCAGAAATGGATGAAACAGCCCCATCGCGTTTGACCCGCCACCGATGGCCGCAATGATCGTATCAGGCAGACGCCCTTCGCGTGCCATGATCTGCTCTTTGGTTTCCTTGCCAATGATCGACTGAAAATCGCGCACCATGGCCGGATAGGGGTGCGGTCCGGCCACTGTGCCGATGCAGTAGAACGTGTCGCGCACATTCGTCACCCAGTCGCGCAGCGCGTCATTCATCGCATCTTTGAGCGTGCCGCGCCCGGATTTCACCGGCACCACTTCGGCGCCCAGAAGGCGCATGCGGAACACGTTGGGCGCCTGCCGTTCGACATCATGCGCGCCCATATAGACCACACATTTCAGCCCGAAGCGCGCACAGACCGTGGCGGTGGCAACGCCGTGCTGGCCCGCGCCCGTTTCTGCAATGATGCGGGTCTTGCCCATGCGCATGGCCAGCAGAATCTGGCCCAGAACATTGTTGATCTTATGCGCGCCGGTATGGTTCAGCTCGTCGCGCTTCAGGTAAATCCTTGCACCGCCACAATGCTCGGTCAGTCGCTCGGCAAAATACAGCGGCGAAGGACGACCGACATAATGCGTCCACAAATCATCCATCTGCGCCCAGAAACCGTCATCCGTCTTGGCGCGCTCATATTCGGCTTCCAGTTCAAGGATCAGTGGCATCAGGGTTTCGGACACAAAGCGCCCACCATAAATGCCGAAACGGCCCTGTTCATCAGGCACGGTCAGGAAGGAATTGATCAGATCATCTGGCATGGCTTGTCCTTTGGCTGGGTTAAGCTCAGTCCTAGCGCCCGCACCCTGTCCAGACAAGCCCAGAGAATGGCCCACGGGCTGCGCAAATCTCTCGTGACCGCGTGTCAGCGCTCCAAACGCAGGGTATCGCCTTCAATCGATATTCGGGCATATCGGCGCAGGTATCCCATGCCCAGAAGCGAGATATCCAACTGCCCCTCATTCACAAAAGCGGGCACGTCGCGATCATGAATATTCAATCCACCAGATGAAAGAACCACATCATCCAGAGTGACACGCGCAATCCCGACCGGGCCGTTGGCTGTGCGTGCAGTTCCCAGATAGGGCAGGCTTTGCGGATCAAGCCCCACACGCGCCGCATCTTCGCGCGACAAGACCAGTTCGGATGCGCCTGTATCAACAATGAACTGCACAGGGGTTCCATTCACATCAAGGCCAAGATGGAAGTGCCCGTCGCGCCCTGCGCGCAGCACGATCGCACCATCCCCGGTTACAGTGACCTGATTTTGCGTGCTGATTTCCTGCCACAGACCATATCCTGCAGCAACACCGACGAAGATCAGCCCCCAGAGCAGTAGCTGACGCAGGCTCTGGCCAATCCCCTGAGTGCGCGCGATCAGGAAATACCCGATCAGCACAGTGCCCCACACGCCCAGATAGACCAGCCGCATGATCTGATCACTGTCAAGTTCCATGCCGCCCCTTTCTGCCGCCCTGCCCCTATGTGATGCCTGCGCGCGCGAAAATCATCTGAAATCACGCAGCCGTGACATCGTGATCATATATCCAGCCAAACTGACGCAACGGCGCATCGGGCACAATGCGGCCAGATGCGCGCAGCAGCAGATGTGCCAGCGGCGCAATCGGCGCACGCAGGTGGTAGTTGCGTGCATTGCGGTTTGCCGCCTCGATCACCCTCAACACACGATCACGCCGCGCGGCCTGATAGGCCGCCAGCGCATCGGGAATGGTGGCGGCATCGTCGAGGCAGCGGGCAAGAACAAAGGCGTCTTCCAGCGCCATATTCGCCCCTTGCGCCATGAAGGGCAGCGTCGGATGCGCAGCATCCCCCAGCACAGCGGCATGATACTTGTGCCAGTGACGTGCGACAGGATGGCGGAACAGCCCCCAGAGCCAGAGCGTATCAATTGCGCCCAGCCAGTCGGGCACTGGCCCGCCAAACCCCGCAAAGGCCGCGCGCAGTTCAGCAGGGTTGCCGGGTTGGCTCCAGCCTTCCTGCACCCAGTCGCGGCGCTCCTCAACCGCCACAATATTGCGGATCGTCCCTTCGCGCAGCGGGTAGCTGACCAAATGCCGCCCCGGCCCCATGAAAACCTGAGCTTCGGGCGCGGCATCAGGTGCACAAGGGATCAATGCGCGCCACGCGACCTGGCCTGTAAAGAACGGTTTGGCGGCATCCTCAGGGTTCAGCTCGGCGCGGACCACCGAATGCAGACCATCCGCGCCCAGGATCAGATCAGCCTCAAACGTGGTGCCGCCCTCCAGCGTGACACCGGGGCGCGGACCTTCAGCACGCAGGGATGTGACGTGCGCAACCATGCGGGCCGCGACATCAGGCGCAGCCTTGCGCAACAGATCAATCAGATCGGCGCGATGAATCATGTGAAACCCGGCACTGTCAGCGGGCAGCTGCATCCGCAAAACCTGTGCCCCCGTCGCGCCCTTGCGCAACACCACAGCGTCACTCCGCTGCGCCATGCGCGCCAGCGCCGCGCCCTGCCCCAGCGCCGCGATCACCCGCGCGCCATTCGGGCTGATCTGAAGCCCTGCGCCGACCTCCAGAAAGCCTGCGGCTTGCTCAAGAATCATCACATTGGCCCCGCGCTGGTGTAGCGCGGCAGCAGCGGCAAGCCCCGCAACACCGCCCCCAACAATCACAACGTCCAGTCCCTTGGCACTCATGGCCGCCCCCTTACGAAAAACACCGGACGCAGTATGCGCGCCCGGTGTCCAGTCTTCTGTCCGTGATGCCGTACCGCTCAGGTGTCGCGATGCACGCGTTCGTTGCGCTCATGTGCCTGTTGCGCTTGCAAGGTCATCGTTGCAATCGGACGCGCATCAAGGCGCTTCAGCGAAATGCGCTCACCGGTGACTTCGCAATAGCCGAATTCGCCGTTGTCGATACGGCGCAGCGCCGCATCGATCTTTGAGATCAGCTTGCGTTGCCGGTCACGCGTGCGCAGTTCCAACGCGCGGTCAGTCTCTTCCGACGCCCGGTCCGCTACATCAGGAATGTTGCGGCTGGAATTGGCAAGATCGGCCAATGTTTCCTGGCTGCCTTTGAGGATATCTTCTTTCCACACCGTCAGTTTGCGGCGGAAATACTCCACCTGGCGTTCATTCATGAATGGTTCGTCTTCCGCCGGGCGATAATCTTCCGGAAGGAATATTTCTGGTTTCATGCCGCGCTCCTCGGTTTCAGCCGAAACATAAGTGTTGAGGTCGTTCATCTCGATTCACCTATATCCGTCCCTGGCGGGCCGAATACCGGAAGCGCCCTTGATTGTCACGCCCTTTCCGCCACGACACAGGCCACAGAGCCGTGTGAGGCCCTTAACTTGGCTTGTCGCTTGTGCAATGCCGGGCTAAGTTGGCGTCAATGTTGTATTTGCTGCGTCCCTAATCTGACAGGAACCCCATGACGATGCGCTTCACCTCGACCGAGAGCTACATCGCGAGCGACGATCTGCAGGTGGCAGTCAATGCCGCCGTTGCCTTGCAGCGCCCGCTATTGGTCAAGGGCGAACCGGGCACCGGCAAGACCGAACTGGCACGACAGGTGGCCGCGTCTCTGGACATGCCGATCATCGAATGGTCAATCAAATCCACCACCCGCGCACAGCAGGGCCTTTATGAATACGATGCCGTGTCGCGGCTGCGCGACAGCCAGTTGGGCGATGCACGCGTCAATGACGTGAAGAACTACATCCGCAAGGGCAAGCTGTGGCAGGCATTTGAGGCCGAGGGCCGCACCGTGTTGCTGATCGACGAAATCGACAAGGCCGATATCGAATTTCCCAACGATCTGTTGCAGGAACTCGATCAGATGCAGTTCTTTGTCTATGAAACTGGCGAGACAATCAAAGCGCAGCAGCG
>SKGU01000066.1 GCA_007117255.1 Natronohydrobacter sp.
CGCTCGACCCCGGAAGCGACTGAAGCGATCCTGACGGGGCTGAGCTGGCTGGGGTTGGACTGGGATGGGGAACCGGTCAGCCAGTTTGCGCGCGCAGACCGTCACGCCGAAGTCGCGCATCAGATGCTTGCGGCGGGCCATGCCTATAAGTGTTTCGCCACACAAGACGAGATCGAGGCCTTCCGCGAGGGAGCGCGTGCCGAGGGGCGCTCGACGCTCTATCGCTCGCCCTGGCGCGATGCGGACCCCGCCAGCCACCCGGACGCCCCTTTCGTGATTCGCGTCAAAGCGCCGCTGGAGGGCGAGACTGTCATTGCCGATCAGGTGCAGGGTGATGTGCGTATTCGCAATGACCAGCTTGACGATATGATCGTGCTGCGATCCGACGGGACGCCCGTTTACATGCTGGCGGTGGTGGTCGATGATCATGATATGGGCATCACGCATGTCATTCGCGGCGACGATCATCTGAACAATGCTGCGCGTCAGATGCTTGTGTACCGCGCGATGGGCTGGGATGTTCCGGTTTTCGCCCATATTCCATTGATCCATGGTCCCGATGGCAAGAAACTGTCCAAGCGCCACGGGGCTTTGGGCGTCGAGGAATATCAGCGCATGGGCTATCCGGCGGCCGCGATGCGCAATTATCTGGCGCGACTGGGCTGGAGCCACGGCAATGATGAGTTCTTTAACGATGATCAGGCAAAAGAATGGTTCGACATATCGGGAATCGGCAAGGCACCAGCGCGGCTGGACTTCAAGAAACTCGATCATCTGACGGCGCAGCATATGAGTGCGGGCGACGATGCTGCACTGCTGCATGAATTGGTCGCATATCTGGCTGCAACCGACCAGCCGCCTTTGTCGGATGACCAGTATGCCGGGCTTTCAAAGGCCATGCCGCTGGTGAAAGACAAGGCGAAAAGTTTTGGGCAAATTGTTGATAAGGCGTATTTTATCCTGAGTGAGCGCCCGATCCAACCCGATGAGAAAGCGCAAGCCGCGCTGGATGATGTATCCCGTGGTATACTGAGGGAATTGACGCCGCGCCTGCAAAATGCTAGCTGGGATCGAGATTTTCTGGAAGGGATTGTCACAGAAGTTGCACAGGCGCATGGTCTGGGTCTTGGCAAGGTTGCGCAGCCGCTTCGGGCTGCACTTGCCGGACGATTGAGCAGCCCCAGTGTCTTTGACATGATGATACTTCTTGGCCGGGAAGAAACGCTTGGCCGCCTGCAAGATGCGGTGACTTGAACCAGAGGCTGCGGCCGTCCTGTTCAGGTCTTGATCTGCCTGTCGGGGATAGCCTGGCAGGCCCCATGAGAGAGGTTGATGAATGACAAACGGGACAGAGACAGCCAAGCTGACCATCGGCGAGAAGGTCATTGATCTGCCAATTCTCAAACCTTCGGTCGGCCCGGATGTGCTGGATATCCGCAAGGTCTACGCACAGGGTGACGTATTCACCTACGACCCTGGCTTTACCTCGACTGCGTCCTGTTCTTCGACGATCACCTTCATTGACGGTGACAAGGGCGAATTGCTGTATCGTGGCTACCCGATCGAGCAGCTGGCCGAGAAATCGCATTTTCTGGAAACATGCTATCTGCTGCTTTACGGAGAACTGCCTTCGGCGGCTGATCTGGAAGACTTTGAACTGCGCGTGACGCGTCACACGATGCTGCATGAACAGATGCAGTATTTCTTCCGGGGATTCCGGCGCGACAGCCACCCGATGGCCATCATGACCGGCGTGGTCGGCGCGATGTCAGCCTTTTATCACGACAGCACCGATATCACCGACCCCTGGCAGCGCGAGGTCGCAGCGATCCGCATGATTGCCAAGATGCCCACGATTGCGGCCTGGGCCTATAAATATTCGATTGGCCAGCCTTTCGTTTACCCGAAAAACAGCCTCGATTACGCAGGCAACTTCCTGAACATGTGTTTCTCGGTCCCGGCCGAGGATTATGTGGTCGACCCGATCCTGAGCCGCGCGATGGACCGGATCATGATGCTGCATGCCGATCATGAGCAGAATGCCTCGACCTCGACTGTGCGTCTGGCAGGGTCATCGGGCGCGAACCCCTTTGCCTGCATCGCGGCCGGGATTGCCTGTCTGTGGGGGCCTGCGCATGGTGGGGCCAATCAGGCCTGTCTGGAGATGCTGCAGGAAATCGGGACGGTTGACCGTATTCCCGAATATATTGCACGCGCCAAGGACAAGGATGATCCCTTCAAGCTGATGGGCTTCGGCCACCGGGTTTACAAGAATTTCGACCCGCGCGCCAAGGTGATGAAGCAATCTGCGGATGAAGTTCTGGGCCTTCTGGGGATCGAGAATAACGAAACGCTGAAAGTCGCCAAGGAACTGGAGCGCATCGCACTGGAAGACGAGTATTTCGTCGCCAAGAAGCTCTATCCGAATGTCGATTTCTATTCGGGCATCATTCTGGAAGCGATGGGCTTCCCGACCTCGATGTTCACGCCCATCTTTGCGCTGTCGC
>SKGU01000270.1 GCA_007117255.1 Natronohydrobacter sp.
AGCGTTTCAGCATCGAGCGTTTACGATACATCTCCTCCAGCCCCTCTTTGTCAGTGCCATAGGTCGAGGCGCGCTGGTCCAGCCATTCGCCTTCCCAGATTTTCGACCCGCGCAGCACGGCGTCAGGGTTCACGACATTGACACGAATGCCGACCTCGGCCCCTTCCAGCGCGAGGCAGCGCGCCAGATGGATTTCAGCCGCCTTGGCCGTGCAATAGGCCGATGCGTTTGGCGAGGCCGCCAGACCGTTCTTCGAGGCCACAAATACGATTGACCCGCCCAGACCTTGCGCCCGCATCAGCTTGAATGCCTCGCGGCTGACAAGAAAATATCCTGTCGACAAGATATCCATATTCTTGTTCCAAAGTGCCAGCGTCGTCTCTTCCACGGGTGCTGACGATGCGATACCGGCATTCGATACCAGAATATCGACCCCTCCGAATTCGACGGCCGCCTCGGTGAACGCCTTGGCAACGCTGTCCTCGCAGGTCACATCCATCGCAACCGCGCGCACCATATCTGCACCGTAGCGCCGGATCAGATTGTCCTGCGTCAGCTTCAGATTCTCGGCGTTGATATCGGCAAGGATGACGCAGGCACCTTCCGAAAGGTAGCGCTCGGCGGTCGCGGCTCCGATACCGCCAGCGCCCCCGGTGACAAGCGCCACACGGCCTGCAAGCGATTTGGGCTTTGGCATGCGTTGCAGCTTGGCTTCTTCCAGCAGCCAGTATTCGATGTCAAAAGCTTCTTGTTCGGGCAGGCCCTGATAGGTGCTGACTGCGGACGCGCCGCGCATCACATTGATAGCGTTGACATAGAATTCGCCGGAAATCCGCGCTGTTGCCTTGTCCTTGGCAAAGGTGATCATGCCCACACCAGGCACCAGATAGACAACTGCATTCGGGTCGCGCAGCGCGGGGCTGTCTGCATGTTTGCAGCGGTCATAATAGGCCGCATAATCATCGCGATAAACTGAAATCTGGTCCGGCAGCCCGTCCAGAACCTCTTGCAGATTGCCCTTTGCCGGGTCGAAATTCACCACCAGCGGGCGGATCTTGGTGCGCAGGAAGTGGTCGGGGCAAGATGTCCCAAGGGCGGCAAGCGGTTCCATGTCTTGCGCATTCACGAATTCGAGCACAACCGGGCTGTCGTTGAAATGGCCAACCATAGGCTGGTTGCCGCTAACGAATCCGCGAATTGCAGGCATCAGGCGGGCGGCAATTGCGCGTCGTTCGGGCACGTCCAGCGCCTTGTGCTTTTCCCCGCCAAAGGCAGGCACATCCGCCATGCGCTCATGCAGCCATTCGGTCGCGCAATTGATCACGTCAATTGTGGTGTCATAGCATTCTCTGGCGGTGTCGGCCCATGTAAACAGCCCGTGACTTTCCAGCACGAGACCGTCAGCCTCCGGGTTCTCAAGGCAGAATTTTTCCAGCCACAGACCCAACTCGAAGCCCGGACGCTTCCAGGGCAGCCACCCGATGCGCTTGCCGAAAATCGCTTCCGTCAGCTCTTTCGAATTCTCGGACGCAGCAATCGCGATGATTGCGTCTGCATGGACGTGATCGACATGCTTGCGCGGCACATAAGCATGAAGCGGCGTGTCGATCGAAGCGGCGCGCGGGTTCAGCTTGAAGGTGCAATGCGGCAGGTAGCCGACCATCTCATCTTCGAACTCGACCCCGCGATAGAGCGATTTCAGCGCATTGAGCTTGTCCATGTAGAGCGTTGCAAACCCGTCGATCTTCATGGACCCGATATCGCCGCCAGAGCCCTTGACCCAAAGCACCTCGAACTGTGCTCCGGTCAGCGGATCACTTTCCATAACCTTCGCCGATGTGTTGCCGCCGCCGTAATTCGTAACGCGCTTGTCCGATCCCAGAATGTTCGAGCGATAGAGAAGCAGCTTTGATTCGCTCATTCCTGCCGCAACCTTGTCGTCCCAGCGATTGTCGAGCAGAGGGTTCGTCGCCGTTTTCAACATGATGCGCTCCTGTCTGGTCAGATCGACCTGCAATGCCGTTGTGCGTTACGCTGTGCCATATGTAGCGTTTTGTCAATCTTTTCCGATCACGAACAGTCATGCTGCAATGCAGAATGATCTTTTTTGATTGTTTTTGATTGACTGCGCGCAGATTTCCCGGCAGCCTCAATACACGGGAGAACACCATGCATGAATCGGAACGCCACAGGATCATTCTGTCTTCCGTCCAGGATCGGGCGGTCATGACTGTGGTCGACCTCTGCAATCTGACCGGCGCCTCCGAGGCGACCATTCGCCGCGACATTTCAGCGTTGCACATGAAGCAGAAGGTGCGGCGCGTGCGGGGCGGCGTCGAGGCGCTGAACCCGCCTCAATTCGTCGGGCTTGCAGGGCGCACTTTTGCAGTGAACCAGACAATGCGGATACGCGAAAAGCAGGCGATTGCCCGCGCCGCGGTTAATCTTTGCGAGGATGGCGAACCTATCATCATCAATGGTGGCACGACCACGTTTCAGATGGTGCATCCGCTGGCCAACCGGCGCTGTCAGGTGTTCACCAACTCATTCCCGATTGCCGAACATCTTCTGAAGCACTCGAAAAACACTGTCATGGTGTCGGGCGGCGCGATCTACCGCGAACAGAACATTATCCTGTCACCGTTCGAGAACGACGTGACGCGGAATTTCTATGCGCGGCGCATGTTCATGGGCGCGCAGGGTGTCGGCCCGCTGGGCCTGATGGAAGCTGACCCGCTGTTGATCCGGGCCGAGGAAAAGCTGATGGGGCAGGCAGATGAGCTGGTTGTGCTGGTCGATAGCTCGAAATTCAGCCAGAGATCCAGTCTTGTGCTGTGCGGGTTGGAGCGCATCGACACATTGATCACAGATGAGGGGATTACGGACAAGGCAGCCACCATGCTGGACGCTGCCGATGTGAAACTGGTCGTCGCCCAGACGGGAGGCGCTCAAGAAGAGGAAGAGGTCGCCTCGTAAACGGCCTTGCAAACTGTTTCCTTGGGAGGAAGTAATATGAAACGTCGGACTTTTTCGTCACTGGCCGCCGGGCTCGGCCTTGCCGCCAGCCTGATGGGCACCAGTGCCATGGCGCAGGACAACATGCGCATAGCACTGGTGGTCAAGGCGCTGGGGATTGGCTTCTTCGAGGCCGCAGCCGAAGGCGCTCAGGAAGCCGCAGCCGAGCTTGGCAATGTCGAGATCATCTATACGGGGCCAACCACGACGACTGCCGAAGGCCAGATCGAGGTCATCAACTCGCTGATCGCGCAGGGCGTGGATGCCATAGCTATTTCGGCCAACGATCCTGACGCGGTCGTGCCCGCGCTGCAACGCGCGATGCAGCGCGGCATTACAGTAATTTCCTGGGATTCCGGTGTCGCCGAAGAAGGGCGGATGATGAATCTGAACCCGTCCTCGACCGAATTGATCGGCAACACGATCATTCGACTTGCAGCCGATCACATGCCGGAGGGCGGGCAGGTCGCGATCCTGTCGGCGACGGCCACATCCACCAACCAGAACGCCTGGATTGCGGCGGCCGAAGCCGTGCTGCCGGATTTTCCGGGCATCGAGCTTGTCGCAACCGTCTATGGGGATGACCTTTCGGACAAATCCTATCGTGAAGCGCAGGGGCTGATGGCGTCCTTCCCGGATTTGCAAGCGATCATCGCGCCGACGACGGTCGGCATTCTGGCCGCGTGTCAGGCCGTGTCGGACGCGGGCAAAATCGGTGAGATCAATGTTACCGGACTTGGCCTGCCGTCTGAAATGGCAGGCTGCGTGGAATCCGGCGCGACCAAGAGCTTCGCCATCTGGAACCCGATTGACCTTGGCTACACGGCCACGATGATCGCGCATGCGCTCGCCACTGGAGCCGCGACGGCGGAACCGGGGGCAGAGATCCCGACCGGACGGATGGGATCGGTAACGCTGGACGACACCACCTCGGCGGCCATGTCGGACCCGTTCACTTATGACGCGTCCAATATCGACCAGTTCAAGGACATTTTCTGAACCTTGGCGAAGACCGGCGCAGCCCACAAGCTGCGCCGGGGCACCAACGGCATGGTGACTGATCTGATGTGGATGAAGCCCGAAGCAAAATCCGACCGAGCGAACACGCAGGCTGCTCTGCCGGTTTTGTCACTGGATGGTGTGACCAAGACCTTTCCGGGCGTGACGGCCCTGTCAGAGGTGTCTCTGGCGTTGTTTGCGGGCAAGGTCACTGCCCTTGTGGGCGAGAATGGCGCGGGCAAATCTACAGTCGTCAAGATATTGACGGGGATCTACCAGCCCGATGGTGGCATCATCGAGGTTGACGGCAACCCCGTCCGTTTTTCAACTGCGCAAGACGCAACAACAGCGGGCGTGACGGCGATCCATCAGGAAACCGTCCTCTTTGATGAATTGTCGGTGGCAGAGAATATTTTTCTGGGCCATGCGCCGCGTGGACGGTTCGGCCTGATCGACACCAGGGCGATGGTAGAGCAGGCGCGCAGGATCCTCACCGGAATTGGTGCGCAGATAGATCCCAAGGCCAAGCTGAAGGATCTCGGCATCGCAAACAAGCATCTGGTCGCGATTGCACGCGCACTTTCCGTGGATGCGCGGGTTGTCATCATGGACGAACCCACCGCAGCGCTGAGCCAGAAAGAAATCGAAGAGCTTTACGCGCTTGTCGAAGAGTTGAAAGCACAGGGCAAAGCGATCCTGTTCATCAGCCACAAATTCGATGAGATTTTTCGCATTGCCGACAATTACACGGTCTTTCGCGATGGGGCTCTTGTCGGCAGCGGGGCCATCGCCGATGTGACCGAGGCAGCGCTTGTGAAAATGATGGTGGGCCGCGATGTCAGCCAGATCTTTCCAAACCGCACCCGCAACGTAGGTGATGAAATCCTGACTGTTGAAGGGTATGAGCACCCGACCGAATTTGCGGGGATCAGCTTTTCGCTGCGTCAGGGGGAGATTCTTGGCTTTTACGGTCTGATTGGCGCTGGCCGGTCGGAATTCATGCAAGCCTTGTTCGGGATAACGCGGCCAAGCGCGGGCACGGTTCGGATCGACAATGAGCCAGCCGAGATCCGCTCGCCTGCCGATGCTGTCGCCAAGGGTATCGTCTATGTGCCTGAGGACCGCGGCAAACAGGGAGCGATCACCGCGCTGCCGATCTTTCAGAACGTGACACTGCCGGCGCTTGGCCGGACGTCGAAAAATGGCTTCTTGCGGCTGGCCGAGGAATTCAAGCTCGCGCGCGAATACACCAGCCGTCTGGGTCTGCGTGCCGCGTCGCTTGATACTGATGTCGGCAATCTTTCCGGCGGCAACCAGCAAAAGGTGGTTATCGCCAAATGGCTGGCCACCCGGCCCAAGATCATCATTCTGGATGAGCCTACGAAGGGCATCGATATCGGTTCAAAAGCGGCAGTTCACGAGTTCATGGCCGAACTGGCCGCGCAGGGGCTGGCCGTGATCATGGTGAGTTCCGAAATCCCGGAAGTTCTGGGCATGTCGGACCGCGTGATCGTCATGCGCGAAGGGCGAATCGCCGCGGAGTTAAGCGGCGACGAGATGTCACCTGAAACGCTTGTTCGCCACGCCGCCGGAATTTGAAGGAGACAACCGTGTCAAAACAGGCCCTGATGTCGCGCGAACTGCTTTTGACAGGCGCGATCATTTTGTTGCTGGGCATAATCGCATCGCGTTTCCCCGCCTTCATCGCGCCGGGAAATCTTGTGAATGTGTTCAATGACACAGCGCCGCTGATCCTGTTGGCCATCGGGCAGATGATCGTCATCCTGACGCGCTGCATCGATCTGAGCGTCGCCGCCAATCTGGCGCTGACGGGCATGGTTGTCGCCATGCTCAATGTGGCCATGCCGGGCTTGCCTGTGCCGGTCATCATCGCTCTGGCGATCACCTTCGGGGCGGTATTGGGCATGTTCAATGGCGTTCTTGTCTGGAAATTGGCCATCCCGCCCATTGTCGTGACGCTGGGGACGATGACGATCTTTCGCGGCATCATCTTCCTGTTGTCAGAAGGCAGGTGGATCAACGCCCATCAACTCAGCGATGCCTTCAAAGCCTTCCCGCGCACTGTGTTGCTGGGGCTGCCAGTGATGAGCTGGATCGCCCTTGGCGCGGTCGTGCTGTTTGTGGTCGTGATGAACCGGACCAGCCTTGGCCGGGCGTTCTATGCCGCAGGCGGCAATCCGCATGCGGCCACCTATGCCGGTATCAATGTCGGCCGGACCCAGTTCTGGGCCTTCACGATCTCTGGCGCGCTGTCAGGGTTGGCGGGCTATCTGTGGGTCTCGCGCTTCGCCGTCGCCTTCGTGGATCTGGCCCGCGGGTTCGAATTGACCGTGGTCGCGGCTTGCGTGATCGGCGGCGTGGCGATCATGGGGGGCAGCGGTACAGTGCTGGGGGCCATGCTTGGCGCGCTGTTTCTGGGCATAATCAGCAACGCGCTGCCGGTCGTAAGCATCTCGCCTTTCTGGCAACTGGCGATCTCGGGCAGTGCAATCATCATCGCGGTTGCCCTGAATGCGTCTGCCAATCGCAAGAAAGGCCGGATCATCCTGAAGCGCGCGGAGCAGGCAACATGAATGATACAACCCGCTTTATCCCCGACCGCCTGCGCTCACCGCTGGAGCAACGCATCAAGAGTTGGGAGACCCTGCTTCTGGCCGTGGCCATCGCGATTTTCATCGTCAACAGCTTCATGTCGCCGTTTTTCCTGAACGCCTGGAACCTGAGCGACATGACCTTCAATTTCACCGAAAAGGCCATGGTCGCCTTTGCAATGGCATTGCTGATCATTTCGGGGGAAATAGACCTGTCAGTTGCCTCGATCATCGCGCTGGTCTCGACCGCGATGGGGGCGGCGGTGCAGATCGGGGTGGGTACACCGGGGCTGGTTCTGATCGGGCTTGGGGTCGGGCTGGTTTGCGGGGCGTTCAACGGCTTTCTGGTCACGCGCATGGGACTGCCGTCGATTGTCGTCACCATCGGCACGATGAGCCTGTTTCGCGGCATCAGCTACATCATCCTTGGAGACCAGGCCTTTCGCGGCTACCCGCCGGATTTCGCCTTTTTCGGTCAGGGCTATGTCTTCTGGGTGATCTCGTTTGAATTGGTGCTCTTTGCCGTGCTTGCACTGATCTATTATGTCGTGCTGCACCGCACCAATTTCGGTCGCGCGGTCTATGCCATCGGCAACAATCCGGTCGCAGCCGAGTTCTCGGGCATCCGGGTTGCACGCGTGAAATTCATCCTGTTCCTGCTGACGGGTCTCATGTCCGGGATCGCCGCCATCTGCCTGACCTCGCGGCTTGGCTCGACACGCCCGTCGATTGCCTTCGGCTGGGAATTGGAGATTGTCACCATGGTGGTCTTGGGCGGTGTCAGCATCTTGGGGGGGTCAGGCTCGATCCCCGGTGTGGTGATCGCAGCATTTGTCATGGGGTTGGTGACATTCGGGCTTGGTCTGCTGAATGTGCCGGGGATCGTGATGTCAATTGTGATCGGCGCACTTCTGATCGGGGTTATTGCACTGCCACGCCTGTGGGAAAGGTGGCGCCTGCAAGCAGCGAAGCGGTAGGACAACGCGGTAGAACAATGGAAAAATACGCTTTCAAGATGCGCCTTCATCCGGGCGCGAAGGACGAATACAAGAGACGCCATGACGCGATCTGGCCAGAACTTGTCACGCTGCTGAAAGAGGCCGGGGTATCCGATTACTCGATCCATCTGGACGAGGAAACGCATATCCTCTTCGGCGTGTTGTGGCGGACAGATGATCACAAGATGGATGATTTGCCGACCCATGCGATCATGCAGAAATGGTGGGCCCATATGGCCGATATCATGGAGACCCATGACGACAATGCGCCAGTCGCAACCCCCCTGACCCCTCTGTTCCATATGCCATGAGTGACAAGCATATCGCGGTCATCGACATTGGAAAGACAAATGCCAAGCTGGCACTTGTGCGCCTGTCGGACCTGTCCGAAATCGCAGTGATGACCCGCCCGAACCGGGTTCTGCCCGGCCCGCCCTATCCGCATTTCGATGTAAGCGGCCACTGGGCTTTCCTGCTCGACGGTCTTGCGCATTTTCACGCCGAACATGGCATTTCGGCAATCACCGTGACGACCCATGGCGCTGCAGCTGCGTTACTGGCAGCAGACGGATCGCTTGCCGCGCCGATCCTCGATTACGAGCATGACGGCCCGGACGAATGTGCCGCCGCCTATGACGCGATCCGTCCCCCGTTTTCCGAAACCGGCTCACCGCGATTGTCGATGGGTCTCAACCTTGGCGCGCAACTTCATTGGCAGTTCAAAACCGATCCGGCGCTTTGGGACAAGGTCCATCATATCGTGACCTATCCGCAGTTCTGGGCTTATCTGCTGACAGGTGTTCTTGCGACCGATGTGACCTCGCTCGGGTGTCATACAGATCTCTGGAAGCCAAATGAGGGGGCGTTTTCAAAGCTTACCGCGACGCTGGGCATAACTGAAAAGATCGCGCCGCCCCGCCAGCCCGCCGACATTCTCGGACCTGTTCTGCCCTCGGTTGCGCAGCATACGGGTCTGGCCCATGACACCCCGGTTCATTGCGGTATCCACGATTCAAACGCATCGCTGCTGCCGCACATAATGTCACGCAAGCCGCCGTTCAGCGTCGTTTCAACCGGAACCTGGGTGGTCGCAATGGCTGTCGGCGGCAAGCCAGTGACGCTCGATCCCGCGCGAGACACGCTGATCAATGTCAGCGCATATGGCGAAGCTGTGCCCTCGGCCCGCTTCATGGGAGGGCGGGAACACAACATTACTCTTGGTGGCGCATCTTTGGACGCAGATGATCAACAGATATTAGACGTGCTGACGAAAGGCTCGATGCTGCTGCCTGCCCTCGTCCCCGAAAGCGGACCATATGCCGGGATGAGGGCCCGATGGGTTGGAGAAGAGCCCGCGCCGGGTTCCGGCCAACGGAGTGCCGCAGTGGGGTTCTACCTCGCTCTGGTGACGGCACGCTGTCTGGAGTTAATCGGGCATGACGGCCCTGTTATTGTCGAAGGGCCTTTCGCCAGCAACAAATCATTCTTGTGGATGCTCGGGGCGGCCTCGTCTTCGACAGTGATCCCGATGAGCAGTACAACCGGGACAAGCCAAGGCGCAGCGCTTCTTAGTGAGTGCAGTCGAACAGGTGCTGCAAAGGATGTCGTCTTTCCTGCCTGCGAAAAACAGATCGGCAGAATGCTTTCTGACTATGCCGAAATATGGAAGCACACCTTAAATTCTTCTTGATCCGGCCCGGTTTCGAAACCCAGCTTCAACGCGATTTCGCTGACTGTCGCGCAGGGACCAAGTTTCGCATGATCGCGCCCAAGGGACGCGATGAAATGGCTCGGCGCTTTCGCGATCATTGTCTGATGGGGATGGCTCATCAGCGTCGCTCCGCCGCCACTGCACGCGCGATGGCGCGAAAGGCGGCGATGGTTTCGTGGTCGTTGTCGTCGAAATCCCGATCGGCGCTGGTTTTCACGATGACCACCTCGCGGGATGGATCGACATAGATGTACTGGCCCCAGA
>SKGU01000092.1 GCA_007117255.1 Natronohydrobacter sp.
AGGACACCCGCGCAAATTCGGGGCGCGCAGGCATTACTGTTTCAGCCATCCCGGCTATCTGGCAGAGTGCAAGCGCATCGTGACACTGTTGGCGGAACGCTATGGGCGCAACCCTCATGTTGCGGCATGGCAGACAGATAACGAATATGGCTGTCATGACACGACACTCAGTTATTCTGACGCTGCGCGCGTGGCGTTCCGCGACTGGCTGGCGCAGAAATATCAAAGCGTGGACGCCCTGAACCGCGCATGGGGCAATGTCTTCTGGTCGATGGACTATGACAGTTTCGACCAGATTGATCTGCCCAACCTGACAGTCACGGAACCCAACCCTGCGCATGTGATGGACTTCCGGCGTTTCAGCAGCGCACAGGTGGCCCGTTTCAATCGCGCACAGGTCGAGATCATCCGCCGCCATTCAGAGGCGCCTGTCGCGCATAACTACATGGGACGGATTACAGATTTCGACCATTTCGCAGTTGGGGCCGATCTCGATATCGCCAGTTGGGACAGCTACCCCATTGGCTTCCTGTCCGACCGATTGGAAGCCAGCGCAGAGCATAAGGCCGCCTTTCTGCGGCAAGGCGACCCGGATTTTCAGGCGTTTCACCATGATCTTTACCGCGCGGTGGGTCAGGGCCGTTGGTGGGTGATGGAACAGCAACCGGGGCCAGTGAACTGGGCGCCCTACAATCCAGCGCCGTTGCCGGGCATGGTGCGGCTCTGGACATGGGAAGCCTTCGCGCATGGGGCCGAAGCTGTGTGCTATTTCCGTTGGCGACAGGCCCCGTTTGCGCAAGAACAGATGCATGCGGGCTTGCTGCGCCCCGACAGCGCGCCTGCGCCTGGACTGGCGGAAGCGGCACAGGTGGCGCAGGAGCTATCGCAAGCGCCTGATGCCGGGTGCTGCACGGGCGATGTTGCGCTGATCTTTGATTATGAGAGTGCCTGGGCCTGGGAAACACAGCCTCAGGGCGCAGATTTCGACTATTTTCGCCTTGTTTTCGCATGGTACCGCGCGTTGCGGCAATTGGGGCTGAATATTGATATCCTGCCCCCTGATACCGATGATCTGTCACGCTGGAAACTGGTGCTTGCGCCGGGTCTGTTTACGCTTTCCGAACAACTGCGGGATGCCTTGCCAAGCTGTTCCGGAACTGTGTTGCTTGGCCCGCGCACCAATTCCAAAACGCCGGATTTCGCCATTTCTGAAGGATTGCCCCCGGCTTTGCCAGATCTGGATGCACGTGTTGTCCGTGTTGAAAGCCTGCCACCGGGAAGTAGCGTGCCGCTGGAGGGCGGTGGTGCCTTCCTGCATTGGGCAGAAGAGCTGGAAGGAAGCGCCCCGGTTCTGTTGCGCCGCAGCGATGGAATGGCGGCCATCATGGGTGACGATCGGCTATCCTATCTGACCGGCTGGCCCGATCAAACCACGCTGGTGACGATCCTGCGGATGTTCTGCGCCCAACAAGAGATTGAAACGCTGGACCTGCCGCCTGCCTTGCGCAAGCGCGATGCAGGTGCATTACGGTTCTGGTTCAACCATGGTGCAAGCGCATTGGTCTGGAATGGTCTGGACATCCCGCCTGCGGGCATTGTCTGGGAAAAACAAGCAGTGCGGGGCTCATAACACGATTGTGAGTGGCCTTATGTAACCTTCGCGAGGGTCTAGGCGTACCCCTATTACCGTAGCATAGGGAGCAAAACGATGACGCTACAGCGTAGACAGGTTCTTACGGGCGCGACTGCTTTCGCACTGGTGCAAACTGCTGGTCTGACCAAGGCGCTGGCCAGCCCGGTGCAATTTGACAGCAACTGGGATCACCTGACCTTCCGCCGACTTGCGCCGAACCGCTATGAAATGCGTCCCGATCGCCTGACGGTCATCTCTGAAGGGGCGTCTTCGATCCTTTATCGCATCCTGCCAGCTGCACAGCGCGGCCTGAGCACTGCGCGCTGGACCTGGGAGGTGGAAAACTCTGTCCCACCCTCTGACCTGTCACAACTGGGTAATGATGATCGCAATCTTGGTATGTTTTTCGTCAGCATGCCTGCTGATCAGGCAGAAGGTGTGCGAGAGGGCAGCAGCATTTCGCGTTTGTTGCGAAATCGCTCTGTGAAGGTGCTGATGTATACTTGGGGCGGCAACCAGCCCCCCGGCACCGTGGTGCCCAGCCCGCATGCACCCGACCGGCTGCGCAATTTGATCACGCGCCGTGCAGAACCCGGAAGGTTCAATGAAAGTGTTGATTTAGCACAGGATTTCCCGCGCGTTTTTGGCCAGCCGCTAGAGCAGTTGGTCGCTGTCGCGGTGTCTTCCAACAGCGAGAACACCCCGGCACGTGTCCGCGGTCATGTCAGCAACTTCGCGCTTGGCTGACCAGACCCAAATGCCTTGCAATTGTGCCGAAAGAAGTGGTGCGCCCATCACAACTTCGCGTTAGTAGTCTGTTCATTGGCGCAAACGGCGCTATGGTTTCCGCAACCATTTGATAGGCGCGGGGGTCTTATGGGCTATTGGATCAAGTTGACGGCGGTTTGCCTGACCCTTGCAGGGGTTGCATTGATCGGCTGGGCCGTCTTTCTGCCCGCGTCACATCCGGCGCTGGAACGCGCCGGACTGCTTGGACCCATGCGTAGCATCGGCTTGCCCATTCCAGATGCAGATAACGGCACGGGCAATGCAGGCCGTGGGGGCTTTGGCGGCGGTGGCGTTGCAGTTATCGTGCAGGAAGTTGGTTTGGATGATGCGGGCCGACAACTGGTGGCCATTGGGACATCGCGTGCGGATCGCAGCGTATCGTTGACATCGGAAGTGTCGGGAACACTGGTCGAGGTCAATGTGGCCTCTGGTGACTATGTAGAGGCAGGAACAATTGTTGCGCGACTGAATGCCGATGCTCAGGAACTTGCTTTGGCGCGCGCGCAACTTGCTTTGCGGGATGCGCAGGCTCGCGTTGATCGGGTGGCGCAATTGCAAAATAGTGGTTCGGCGTCTCAGGTTCAGATTGACGATGCCGAGCTTGCATTGAACCGTGCCAATCTGGATTTGCGCGATGCTGAATTTGAATTGAGTCGTCGCGAGATAACGGCGCCCATATCCGGTTGGATTGGATTGATCGATCTGGAAATCGGCAATCAGATTACCACCAACACAGAACTTGCGCGGCTGGATGATCGCAGTGTGCTGCGAATTGACTTTGATGTGCCAGAGCGCGTCGTGGGCCTTATTGGGCCGGGCGATGATCTGACGGCAAGCCCGCTCTCGCGACCGCGCGATATGTTGCAGGGCACTGTGCTGGCGACCGATGCGCGCGTGGCGCAAGACAACCGTGCGCTGCGTGTTCAGGCACAGGTGCCCAACGACGACGACCGGCTGCGGCCCGGAATGGCGTTTCGGGTCGCGCTTGATTTGCCGGGCGAAAGTCTGCCCTTGCTGGACCCGATGGCGATCCAGTGGAATCGCAATGGCGCTTTCGTCTGGGCGCTTGACGCGGAAAACGCAGTCCAGCAAGTCCGGGTAGAAGTTGTCCAGCGGCGCGATGCGACGGTGCTGGTGCGCGGTGATCTGGAACCGGGCATGTTGGTTGTGGTCGAAGGGGTGCAAAACCTGCGTCCCGGCGCGACCGTCGCCCCGCGTGAGGTGCGTCGCAGCGACGGCCGCCCGCGGCTGGACACAGAAACGGCGCAGGCCGATGATCCCAGCCCTGAAATCTGAGGCCCGCACATGAGCGATACGTCCCAGAACAGCCGTAGTGACAGCGAAATCCGTATCATTTCGCAATCGGGCATTGCCCTATTCGTGCGCCGTCCGATTCTTGCTTTCGTTTTCAGTGCCTTGATTGTGATCGCCGGACTGGCCGCGCTTGTAGCCGTAGAAGTGCGCGAATTGCCGAATGTGGATCGCCCTGTCATTACCGTGACGACGCAGTTTCGCGGGGCCGGCCCGGAATCTGTAGACCGTGAAGTCACAAGCCGCATCGAAGGGGCTGTCGGGCGGGTCGCGGGGGTTCAGAGTATTTCGTCAACCTCGCGCTTTGGCCGTTCACAGGTGGTGGCGGAGTTTTCTGATTCCGCCGATATAGACGTTGCTGCAACGGATATCCGCGACGCAATTGGCCGCATCCGCAATGCCCTCCCCGATGATGTGGACGAGCCGCGCATCATCAAGGCGGATTCGGACGCTGATGCTGTGATGCGCATTTCCGTGACCTCTCCCACGCGCTCGGTTCAGGAACTGACACGGCTGGTCGAGGATCTGGTCGAGGATCGTTTGATCTCGGCCCCCGGTGTGGCCGATCTTCAAGTCTTTGGCGGGCGTGAACAGGTCTTTCGTGTCGATATTGATATGTTGGAACTGGCCGCGCGCGGTCTGAATCTGGCCGATATCCGCAATGCGCTGCGCACAGTGTCTTTTGACGTGCCTGCGGGTGTCTTGTCCAGTGAACGCCAGAGTATTCAGGTCCGCACGACCGCCAATGTCACCACACCGACAGATTTCGAAGCGTTGATCCTGCGCGGTGATGTGCGTCTGGGCGAGGTCGCGATGGTCACGCTTGGCCCCGCACCGGGCGAAACCGTTCTGCGCGCCAATGGACAAACCGGAATCGGGTTGGGGATTTTGCGGCAGGCACAGAGCAACACGCTGGACATCTCCAGCAACGTCCGCGCCATTGTGTCTGATCTGCAGGACATCCTGCCGGATGATGTGCGCATTTTCGTGACCTCGGATGAAGCGACCTTCGTCGGGGGGGCGATATCCGAAGTGCTCAAAACGCTGACACTGGCGCTGTTGATTGTTGTCGCGACGATCTATCTGTTTCTGCGCGATGCGCGCGCGACCGTTGTACCGGCTGTGACCATGCCGATTGCGCTGATTGGCACAATCGCGGCGATCTATCTGGTTGGGTTTTCGGTCAATATCCTGACGCTTCTGGCACTGGTTCTCGCCACGGGCATGGTGGTTGATGATGCCATCGTCGTGCTGGAAAACATCGTGCGGCGGCGCGGTCAGGGCATGGGTGTTCGGGCGGCAGCAGTATTGGGCACGCGGCAGGTGTTTTTCGCAGTCGTGACCACGACCGCCACACTTGCAGCGGTATTTGTGCCGCTGTCCTTCCTGCCTGGTCAGGCCGGCGGGCTGTTTCGCGAATTCGGCTTCACACTGGCTATGGCAGTTCTGCTGTCTTCGGTTGTGGCGCTGAGCCTTTGCCCTGTTCTGGCCAGCAAAATGCTGCGTGAAGCCACCCCTGACACCAAGCCCGGCCCAGCGGCACGATTTGGGACGTGGGTTTCGCGCGGTTATGAGAAAACCCTCGACAAGGCGCTGGCTTACCCTTGGGCAGTCGTCTTGGGCGCTGCGCTATTTGCCGCGACGGGCTGGTTTGCTGCGCAGTCCATCCCGCAAGAACTGACGCCGCCCGAAGATCGCGGTGTGGCGCTTCTGTCGGTTTCTGCACCGCAGGGTGTATCCTTTGAATACACGAACGAGAAAGTGCGCGAGATCGAGGATATCATTGCGCCCCTGCGCGACAGTGGTGAAGTAACGAACCTGTTTTCCATCATCGGCCTTGGTGGGCGCGACAATCGGGCATTCATGGTCATGACATTGGCTGACTGGGACCAACGCGCGCGCAGCCAGCAGGAAATTGTCGGTCAGATCAATGCCGGATTACGCGATGTCATCGGGGTGCGGGCCTTTGCCATCCAGCCGAATTCATTGCGGATACGCGGTGCGGGCCGGGGTTTGAATTTCGCAATTCTTGGAAGCGATTATGATGCGCTCGCAGACAACGCCCAAGCGCTGGTGGACCGCATGAATGAAGATGCGCGCTTCGGTCAGGTGAGATTGGATTTCGAGACGACACAGCCGCAATTGTCGATCGCCGTGGACCGCGACCGCGCCTCTGACCTGGGTGTCAATCTTGATGGTCTCGCAGATGCGCTTCAAGCGGTGCTCGACGGCAGCAGTGTTGGCAGTGTCTTTATCGATGATCGCAGTTTTGACATTCAGATGTTGTCTACGCGTACGCCTGTGCGTGACCCGAATGACTTGGAACAGAGTTTCATCCGCAGTGACGGGGGGCAGATTCTGCCGATTTCAAGTTTCATCAGCCTGGAAGAGCGCGCCATTGCACCCGAACTGTCGCGCGAATCCCAGCAACGCGCTGTTCAGATCACAGCCCCTCTGACTCCCGGTTTTTCGCTTGGGGCCGCGATGGCAGAAGCCGAGCGTCTGGGCGCAGAAATTCTGCCGCCCAATGAGCGGATCATCCCGCTTGCCGAGGCCGCCACGCTGGACGAAACATCAAGCGGGATCGTGCTGGTATTTGGTTTTGCCATTCTCGTGGTGTTTTTGGTGCTGGCCGCACAGTTCGAAAGCTTCATTTCAGCCGTTGTGGTGATGATAACAGTGCCATTGGGACTGGCCTGCGCGGCCTTTGCCCTTCTGATCACTGGGGTCAGTCTGAATGTTTACTCACAGATCGGATTGGTGCTGCTGGTGGGGATCATGGCCAAGAATGGCATCCTCATTGTCGAATTTGCCAATCAGTTGCGTGATGACGGGGCCGATACGCTGGTTGCGATCCGCGATGCGACCAGCATCCGCCTGCGTCCGGTAATGATGACCATGACATCAACGGTTCTGGGTGGCGTGCCCCTGGTGTTGTCCTCCGGGCCGGGGGCCGAAGCGCGTGAGGCCTTGGGGTGGGTTATCGTCGGCGGGCTGGGGCTAGCCACGCTGGCCACGCTCTATCTGACGCCCGTGGCCTATCTGCTGTTGGCGCGCTATAGTAATCCGCGATCCGAGGGCGCGCGCAAACTTGAGCGTGAATTGACACAGGCGGTCGGTGCAAAGACGATCTGACATCGCATCTTGCCTTCTGCGAAACGCGCACCAGTTTGACGCGAAACCGGAGGCAACATGCTCAATGCGCCCAACATCTCCACAGGGCAGGCTTTGCGCCTGCTGCGTCAGGGCTGGGAAGCACAGGCCGGCGGGCAGTTGCGCGCAAGCTGGATGCTGCATGGCCGCCCCGGTATCGGCAAGACCGAGATCGTTCAGGCGCTTGCGCGAGAGATCGGCGCGAGGCTCTATGATCTGCGGCTGACCACCATCGAACCGCAAGACCTGCGCGGCCTGCCCTTTTTCGATATGGAGACCCGCCGCACAGTCTGGTTTCGCCCAGAAGACCTGCCTGATGATCCCGCACGCCCATCGATCCTGTTTCTGGACGAGTTGACAGCCGCCCCGCCCCATCTGCAACCCACAGTCTATGGGTTGTTGCAGGAACGCCGCGTGGGAACCCATGTCTTGCCCGATAGCTGCCTTGTGATCGCAGCGGGCAATATGGTCGAGGACGGCGCGATTGCTTATGAGATGGGCAGCGCGCTGTCCGACCGGCTGATCCATCTGCATCTGTTAGCCAGTGCAGAAGACTGGTTGCAGAACTACGCCATCCCGCAAGACTTGGACCCGGCTGTGATTGCTTTCATCCGCACAAGGCCCGACTGTCTGGATACAACCGACACGGCGCTGCGTGAGGGCGAAATCATCGCCTGCACGCCGCGATCCTGGGCGCGGGTCTCGACGCTGATGCGCGCGCTGCCTGATCGTGGTTTGCGGAATATCGCGATTGCCGGTGTTCTGGGCGAGGCCGTGGCCGCAGAGTTCCGTCTGATTGCGGATGATATCGCAGCCACCGTGCAGATTGATGCGCTGCTTGAGGCAACCGGCAACGACCGCTTGTCGCTTTATCCGCCATCACTGCATGGCATGACCGCGCTGGCATATGGGCTGATCACGCGCGCCGATGGCCGGACCCTTCCCGATATCATCGAGATCATGGTGGAATTGCGCAAGCTTGGGTCGCGGTGTGGGCCGCCCTTTTCAGCCATGCCGCTTGCCGAATTGGGCACCCATGCGTTTGAATTGCTGATCAAACGCGCGCTTGATCATGGCTGGCAGGACGCGTTTCTGAATTCGGCTGCTTATGCGGATTATGCGGCAGAGCGCAAAGAGACCGGGCTTGCGTGAAATGCAACATTCCCGCCGCGCGACAGCGGCGCTCCAGGCGTTGACAGAAGCCGACCCAGCCCTTGCCGCATTATCGCTCTGGTGTCGTCACCGCGACAGCGAAACGGTCGAACTCGTCGCGACGGCGGGCCCGGAGATCAAATATGGTCCGGGCTTTGACGACCAGCCACGCCACATCCAGATCGGGCTGGCGGGTCATCACATCCTGCACGTCGCTTTGCAGCATTCCGACCGCATGCGTGCGATGCAGACGCGGTTGGGTGAAGTATTCGAACCTGAAATCTGGCAGATCGCCTGTGATGCCATCGTGAATGAGGCCATCCTTGCATCAGGTCACGCCCTACCCCGCCCGGTGCTGACACTGCAAATCCTTCTCGGTGAAACCGGCGCTGCTCTTCTGGCCGCCTGGGATGCGGAACGTCTGTATTTCAAGCTTGCGTCCGGCAATGTGGGGCGCGGGGATCGACTGAAAGCAAAGGCCCGCGAAGCCGGGTTTCGTCCAGATCTTGACGTCGGGGATGACACGGAAGCAATGGGGGCGAACCCCGACAAGGGTGACTGGCAAGGCCATATGGCGCGCGCAATGGCTGCTGGCCGCGCGGCGGGCCTTGGGCTTGGTGCCTTGGGCTTGCGGTTGGCGGATGTGCCGCGCGCGATCATCCCTTGGGAACATCACTTGCGCCGCTGGATCAGCCGTTTGGTTCTGCGCGCACCAGCCCCTGCGCCACTAAACCCTGCACGGCGCTGGCTGGCCATGGCTGGCCAGGCACAGGTTGAACAGCGCCCGTTGCCGCCGTGGCAAGCCCAACTGAACGTACCCTTGCCACGCCCGAACATTCTGCTTGCCATTGACGCCTCTGGCTCCATCCCACGGCAGACGCTTGGACGGTTCATGGCTGAAGCTGCGGGTCTGGCCCGCCGCCTGGGCACAAGCATAACGATGGTTGTATTTGACACGGAAATCCGCAGCCATACGCGCCTTGATCCGGCACAATGGCACCAGACACTTGCCGCGCTTTCCTTGCCCGAAGGCGGGGGCACGGATTTTCGGCCTGTGTTCGAAATGGCCCGACACAACAAACCCACTGGCGTGATTGTGCTGACCGATCTGGACGGACCCTTTCCCCCTTGCGCGCCGCGTTTGCCTGTACTCTGGGCCTGTATGGCTGTTGACCAGCCCACCCCGCCCTTCGGGCGCGTCATTTCGCTTGCACGTTAATGCATTCTGGGGCGTCGTCGCTTCAAACGTAAAACGCTCATTAGCGCGTTCCGGTTTGGCTTCAGATATCCACGCTCTTTGCTGCCATCAAGGCCCCCAACCGCGCATGTGCAGACACCTGAGCAGGCTCGAAGGTCAGATCGTGGATGTCGATACGCCGCGCAAGCCCGATATATTGCAAGCGGCGCTCGTCAAGTGGCTCGGCGAAAAGGGTCTGGCGGATCAACGCGCGTTCTTCAGCGTCAAGCGCCAGCAATTCCG
>SKGU01000361.1 GCA_007117255.1 Natronohydrobacter sp.
GCGCAGCTCAAAAGGCTGGACCTTGCAACCCTGCTTCTCATCCCGCTTTGCGGGCCAGCAGGATGTTTGGGATGTGTGGGCTTTGGCAATGCGCAGCCAGACCGCAGCTTTACCGAGCCGGAGATCAAACTGTTGCACTCGCTTGCGGATGCAATGGGCGCAGCGATGATCCGCGCAAATGATGCGCTTGATCTTGCAAATGCCCGCGCCGAAATCACGCAGAGCCACGATCGGCTGAAGACCACGCTCGGAGCGCTTTCAGAGCTGGTACTGGAGGTCGATTCCGCAGGGCGCTATGTTGGCGTTTATACCGCCGACGAAGCACAGATGATGGTTTCGCCACAGGACTTAATCGGCAAGCTGCATGAAGAAGTTATGCCAGCCGAGATTGCGGCACTGAACCGGCGGGCCATGGCGGAGGTAGATGAAACAGGTCGCGCGGGCCCTCATCCGTTCTGGGCGGACACACCACGCGGTCGCCGACGCTACACAGTCACAGTTACGCCCCGCGCACCCGACAGGCCGGGCGGCGAAAGTGGCTATGTCTTTGTAGCGCGCGACACGACAGAAGAGTGGCGGCTTGCGACAAAGGCTGAACGCTTGGGGTTGATTGCGCACCGCATGACAGACCTTGTCATGGTGATCGGAGTGGATAGCCGAATAGAATGGGTCAATCCCGCATTCGAGGCGCGAACGGGCTGGAGCCTTGATGAAGTCCGCGGGCGAACACCCAGCAGCGTGTTGCACGCAAACGCAACTGATCAGACCGAAGTCAGGCGCGTGGATGCTGAGATGACCGCTGGCAGGCCAATACGGACAGAACTGCTCAATCGCACGCGCAATGGCGAACTTTTCTGGACCGAAATTGATATGCAACCGCTTCGTGACAACAAAGGCAGGCTTACGGGTTATGTTTCGATCGAGACAGACATCACCGAGCGCAAACAACACGCCGAAGCGCTGGAACGGCTGGCGCGCGAAGCCACTGAGGCGCGCGCAAGGCTGGAGATGGCTGTCGAGGCGCTCCCAGATGCATTTGTGTATTTCGACGCTGAAGACAGGCTGGTTCTATGCAACACCCGATATCGTGGCATGTTCAGACATTTCGGTCATCGCATAGAAAACGGAAGCCACTTCGAGGACGTGACCCGTGCCTTGGCACTAAGTGGCGAAGTGCCAGATGCCGTTGGCTCGGAAGATGAATGGGTCGCCCAACGCCTTGAAGATCATCAAAAAGCCACCGGATCTTACGACCACAAGATTGGCGGAAAATGGGTCCGCAGCATCGAGCGCGAAACCCCTGATGGTGGTCGCGTCGGGATGCGCATTGACATCACCGAAGTCAAAAACGCCGAGCGGCGCTTGGCAGATATCATTTATGGCGCACAGGCCGGGACGTGGGAATGGCACATCCCACTTGGCGAGAACCATATCAACGAACGCTGGGCGGAGATCGTTGGATATACGATCGAGGAACTTGCGCCACTGACTATCGGAACATGGGAAAGACTGGTCGAGCCTGCGGACCTTGTCGCCGCCAAAAGCAAACTTGAGCAGGTCTTCGCCAGAAAGGTCGACCAGTTTGAGTATGAACTGCGCATGCGCCATAAGGACGGACATTGGGTTTGGGTAATGTCACGCGGGCGGGTGGCACGCTGGTCACATGATGGCAAGCCAGAGATAATGGCGGGCGTCCATATCGATATTACGGCGTTGAAAAGGGCCGAAGATCGCCTCGAAGAGATCATTGATGCCGCCGAGGCAGGCACCTGGGAACTTGACCTGATCACCGGAAACAAACGTGTAAATGAGCGGTGGACCGAGATGATGGGCTACACGCCTGATGAATTGGCGCATCTGCCTCATTTCGGGTTTCGTGACTTGATACACCCTGACGATCTGGATTTGTTGATCCAACAACATCACACCCTTCTGAATCACGAAAACGACCGTTTTGCCAATGAAATCAGAATGCGTCACAAGGACGGACATTGGATATGGATTTTGTCGCGCGGGCGCGTGACGTTGCGAGATGAAACCGGACAGCCGCTTAAACTGGCGGGGATACATCTGGATATTACGGAGCGTATGCGGCTTCAGTCTCAGTTGACAGCAGAGCGCGATTATCTGGCGCGATTGATGGACACATCGGTGTCAGGCATTACGGCACTGGATGAAAGCGGGCATATCATGTTTGCCAATCGCGGCGCCGAGAACATTCTGGGGCTATCGGCTTCTGCCATCAGGGGCACGCGCTATGATGACCCGTTCTGGAACATTGCTGCATTGGATGGCACCCCCCTGGATGTGGACGCCCTACCCTTTAAGCGTGTCATGGCCGAAGGCTCCAGCGTGAGAAATATCCGCTTTTCAATTGGGTGGCCCGACGGAACACGACGGATGTTGTCAGTGAATGCAGCGCCTATCAATGCAGAAGGATTGTCCGTGCGGGTGGTCTGTTCGATCATAGACATTACTGAACAGGTAAGCGCCGAGAAGAAACTCCGCGATGCCGCTGAAAAGGCCGAAATGGCCAATAGGTCGAAATCTCTATTCTTGGCGAATATGAGCCATGAAATACGCACTCCGCTGAATGGTGTTCTGGGCATGGCGCAGATCCTAGAAAGCGAAATTTCCGACGCACGCCAACTGGAGATGCTGGCCACCATACGCATGTCGGGAGAATCACTTCTGCAGGTACTGAACGATGTGCTGGACATGTCGAAGATCGAAGCAGGAAAACTGACGCTTGAGCGAGACACCTTCAATCCTGGCGAGATCGCACGTCAGATAGAATCGGTGCATAACGTCATTGCACATGAAAAAAATCTGACCTTGCATGTTTCGATCGAACCGCGCGCCAACGCGTTGCGGTTGGGCGATCCGGGGCGCATAGCGCAGATTCTGCACAATCTGATCGGTAATGCCATCAAGTTCACCGAGACCGGTGACGTCAGACTCACCATAGGCGTCGATGAAGCCGACGCGCTTTTGCTAAGGATCGAGGATACCGGGATCGGCATGACCGACGAGCAAGTCGCGCGCGTTTTCGAAGATTTTGAGCAAGCGGATGGAACAGTGACGCGGCGGTTCGGCGGGACTGGCTTGGGCATGTCGATTGTGAAGCGTCTGGTGGAACTGATGGGTGGCAAAATCACCGTCTCGAGCGCCCTGAATGTTGGAACCGAAGTGACCGTTACCCTGCCGCTAGCCATGGGGAAGGAATTAACTGCCGCCACCAAACCCGGTGCCACAGGATCAGTCGTTGGTCTGCGTGTCTTGGCTGCAGATGACAACCATACCAACCGGATCATACTCGGCTCAATGATGGCAAAGCTTGGGGTCAATGTGGTGTTGGCCGAAGATGGCCGCGCAGCTGTGAATGCATGGGAAGCAGATCGCTTTGATCTTTACTTGTTGGACATATCGATGCCGGAACTGGACGGGATAGGCGCGCTTTCCGAATTGCGTGCACGCGAAAGGCAAGCTGGCCAATCTGCGCGACCTGCCATCGCGCTGACCGCAAATGTTATGTCGCATCAGGTTGAAGAATATGCCCGTGCAGGATTCACAAGCTATCTGGGCAAGCCATTTCGCCGTGACGATCTGCTCACTGAAATGAGTAAAGCAATGAGCCTGTGCTGCAAGGCCGATCACTGAGACAGATACAGGGCAGATCAGCGCTGCCGCGCACAGCCACAAGTTTTATGTCTCAGATCGTGCGGCGCTTGATCAGGATCGTGGTTGAAGCTTTGGTGTTGACGGGTCCGGTGCCGTCGGTGATGTCACCACTCAGCCGGTTCTGCTTCGGGCACTTCAACAACATGCAGGGTTATCTCGGTTGCAGCAGCATGGGCCTGACAGGCCGACCACTGCCACAACCGCAGCTCTGGTTTGCAAATGTTGACACCACAGCTTGCCCGTCACTCAACATATTCTGGGCAGCTGATCGCCGATCAACATATCGACAATACGGCTTCCTCCAAAGCCGCTTCGCATACGCACCTGACCGGGATGTATGTCAACGACTTCGCCGATGATTGCTGCGCCACTGCCTTCGGGAAGGGCTTTGATTGCAGCAAGGATGGCCTGTGCCTGCGCAATCGGAGCGAACAGAACAAGGCGGCCTTCATTCGCCAGATAAAGCGGATCAAGTCCAAGAATTTCGCATAACCCCCGCACTTCAGCGCGCAATGGGACCTTGGTTTCCTCAAGCACCATGCCAAGGCCCGCCTCCAACGCCAGTTCATTCAGCGAGGACGCCAAACCGCCCCGCGTACAGTCGCGCGCCGCGCGCAAGTCAGGTGCCGCCTGCAGCGCAGCCGACATGACATCATGCAACGCAGCGCAATCTGATGTCAGGTCGGTTTCCAACGCAAAATTTCCGCGGCTAGCCATGATTACGGCCCCGTGATCCCCTAGAGAACCATTCACAATAATCGCGTCACCGGCCTGTATCTGGCGTGCATTCAAGTCCAGTCCGGGGGCAATCACGCCAATCCCGGAAGTGGTGATGAAAACTCCATCCGCCGCACCGCGTTCGACCACTTTGGTGTCGCCGGTAACAATGCGTACCCCCGCTGCCGCCGCTTCTTGGGCCATGCTGGCTACGATCCGGCGCAAAAGCGTGATATCGCACCCTTCCTCGATAATGAACCCGGCCGAAAGCCAAAGCGGTCGCGCACCACCCACTGCCAGATCATTTATTGTGCCGCACACCGCCAGTTTGCCGATATCACCACCGGGAAACTCCAGTGGCGAGACCACAAACCCATCGGTCGTGAATGCCAATCGCGCGCCGGGTTTCTGCAACGCCGCATCCATCAGTCGCGCCTGATCTTCCATGCCGGGGGGCTGAAAGACGGATGTGAACACCTCGTCAATCAGGTCACGCATCGCGCGCCCACCGCCCCCATGCGCCATGGTCACATGGCTGTCGCGCAAAGCCATTCCTGCCCCTTCATCTTGCCAAAAATACTCAATACGACCTTGCGGTCGCTCACGCCGCCGCCCCCCGTGCACCGCCATATTGCCAATAGGCCGCGCAAGCCCCTTCGGAACTCACCATCAGCGCGCCCAGTGGCGTTTCCGGCGTGCAGCCGAGCCCATATTGCGGACAGGCTGTGGGCTTGATGCGCCCTGTCATCACCGTCCCGCAGGCGCAGCCTTCGGGTTCCGGCACATGGCGCGGACCCTCGGCCCCATAGCCGACGCAGAACTTTGCTTCTGCGTCAAAGGCGGCATAGGCGGGACGGATGCGCAACCCGCTTGAGTCTATTTCACCCAATCCCCGCCATTCAAACGAGGGACGGCGCTCATAGACATCCGCAATAGCGGCAAGCGAAGCCGGGTTGCCATGTTCGGGCACAACACGCGCATATTGGTTCTCGACCTCGGCCCGCCCTTCGGCCACTTGCCGCAGCACCATCGCGACGGATTGCAACAGGTCGATTGGTTCAAACCCTGCCACAACGATCGGCTTGCCAAACTCATCCGCAATGAAATCATAGGGATGTGTGCCGATCACCATGCTGACATGGCCCGGCCCGATGAACCCGTCGAGTTTCATATGCGGATCACCCAGCAGCGCGCGGATGGGTTCGGGCACTGTGATATGGTTGCAGAACACGCTGAAATTGATCAGCCCTTCGCAGGCAGCGGCCTGAATGGCGAAAGCGGTCGAGGGAGTGGTGGTTTCAAACCCCAACCCAAAGAACACCACTTCGCAATCAGGATTACGCCGCGCGATTTCCAGCGCATCCAACGGGCTGTAAACCATGCGTATATCGGCCCCGCGCGCCTTCGCCTGCATCAGCGATCCGCGCGTGCCCGGAACGCGCATCGCATCGCCGAAAGTGGTGAAGATCACGCCGGGGCGTTCGGCAATCTCGATGCATTCATCGACGCGCGACATCGGCAGCACGCAGACCGGGCAGCCAGGGCCGTGGATGAATTCAATTCCCTCATGCACCAGCTTGTCGAGGCCGAAGCGGAAGATTGCATGGGTATGACCGCCGCAGATTTCCATGATATGGACCGGCTTTTCGCGGGTCGCGCCGATCTGCTCGCAGCGCCGTGCTATATCGGCAAGAAGTCCCTTGGCCAGAGCCGGGTCGCGAAATTCGGTGACATGTTTCATTGCGTGCCCTCCAGAGCCTTTTGTCCTTCAGCCATCGCCTCTAGCGTTTCCTGCGCTTCGCCCAGATCGCGCAGGGCTTCCAAAGTGCGCGCGGCTTCATCCTCGTCGATGATCGCCATGGCGAAACCTACATGGATCAGCGCCCATTGCCCGACCAGTTCCGCCAGCGGACGATCCGCGACAGGCGCGAGCGAGACTTCGCGCCGCACGCCAGACACATCGGCCATGGCCATCAGGCGGGTTTCATCAGTGATGGCCGTGATCTGGCCGGGGATACCAAGGCACATGGGTCAGTCCTCCTCTTCGGTGACGTTTGCGCCACTGGGATCGTCAATGCCGTAGCGCTCGATCTTGGCGCGCAGGCCGACGCGGCTCAGGCCCAGTTCGGCGGCGGCGCGGCTCTTGTTCCAGCGGTGGCGGGTCAGGGTTTCGCGCAGGATGCGCATTTCCACCAGTTCAACGCGGTCTTTCAGCGTACCCTCGCGGGTCAGGATCGGCTCCAGTGCGCGGTCGGCGCCGTCCTCGCTAGGCTCGGCTTGCAGGATATGGCGCGAGATCAGATCGGCCCCCAAAAGCGGTTCTTGCGCAAAGATCAGCATGCGCGTGACCTCGCTTTCCAATTCGCGCAAGTTTCCGGGCCAGTCGTAGTTTTCCAGAAAGCCCAAGGCCACATCATCAAAGCCGCGCACCTGTTTTCCGTGCAGGCTGGCGGCGTCGAACAGGCAGGCCGTGGCAAGAATGGCAACATCGCCGCGCCGCCCACGCAACGGTGGCACCGTAATTTCACCCGCCGAAATCGCGTAACCCAGATCGGCCCGCAACTGTCCTTCGGCCATCAGCGCGCGGAGATCGCCGGTCAGCCCGCAAATCAGTCTCAGGTTAGTGCGGACGGCCTCATGCGCGCCAAGGGGTTGAAACGCTCCCTCGCGCAAGACGCGCATCAGCGCCATCTGCATTTTTGGGCTCAGGCTTTCGACCCCCCCCAGATACAGCGTGCCACGATCGGCTTTTTGCAGCAGACCGATCCGGTTTGTCGCCAGTCCCGCCACCGCCCCTCGCCGTGCGCCGAACAGTTCCAACTCCAGCAAATCATCAGACAGTCCGGCGCAGTTGATCTCCAGAAACGGCTTCTCGGCGCGCAAACTTGCATGATGCATCGCGCGCGCAAGTTCCTGTTTACCAGTGCCGGCCTCGCCTGACAGCAGAACAGGCACATCGAAACTGGCATATTGGCGGGCCATGTCCACTACCGCGTTCATTCGCGATTGCGGGCTGCGCAGGATCGCGTCAAAGCCTTGGCGTTCGCGCAAGTCGCGGCGGCGTTTTTCCAGCTTTGTTTCCGCGGTCGTGCCCAGATGCTTCATTTCCAGCGACAAGCGTTCATGTTCGCGCGTCATCGAGAACAGCGAGGCGGCGTTGCGCGCTGCCATCAAAAGCTGGTCAGGATGCCAGGGCTTGGTCAGGAACTGGTAGATGCCCGCCGCGTTGATCGCAGCGGCCATGTCGTCGGGATCAGTGTAGCCGGTGATGATGATGCGCACGATTTCGGGCCATGTCTCGCGCACATCCGACAAGAATTGCACGCCCGTCCGCCCCGGCATGCGCTGATCGCAGAAAATGACCTGAACCCATTCTTCGCGCAAAAGCGTCATGGCCTGTTCAGCGTTGTCGGCGGTCAACACCTCGAAATCATCCTCCAGCGCCATCCGCATCGAAGCAAGCGAATGCGGCTCATCATCTACCAGCAGGATCGAGGGGCGCGCCGAGCGTGTCATGGCCGCGCCTTGGCCGCCAGCCCAGCGCGCAGCCAGTCACACCAGGCGTCCATCCCTTCGCCTGTGCGGGCCGAAACGCGCAGAACGATGATGTCGGGGTTGATGCGCTTGAGATTGGCCTCATAGGCGTCAAGATCCGCGTCGCAGTGGGGGGCAAGGTCGATCTTGTTCAGGATTGCCAATGTCGCTGCAGTGAACATATCGGGGTATTTCAGCGGCTTGTCTTCGCCTTCGGTCACGGACAGAATCGCGACCTTGGCATCTTCGCCCAGATCAAACGCCGCAGGGCAAACCAGATTGCCGACATTTTCGATGAACAGCAGGCTTTGCGGGGCAAGGCGCAGATCATCCATCGCATGCCCCACCATATGCCCGTCCAGATGACAACCCTTGCCGGTATTGACCTGCACCGCCCGCGCACCGGTCGCACGGATGCGGTCGGCGTCATTGCTGGTCTGCTGGTCGCCTTCGATCACTGCCAAAGGCTGGTCGCCAAGGGCTTCAATCGTCTTGCACAAAAGCGTTGTCTTGCCCGAACCAGGCGAAGAAACGAGGTTCACGGCGAAAGCATCCAGCGCTGCAAGCACGCGCCGGTTTGAGGCGGCATAGGCGTTGTTCTTGGCCAGAATATCGGTTTCGATCTGGATCAGGCGGGCTTGCGACATGCCCGGCACCGAGACCCCGGCAGCGCCTTCACCATAGTGGTGGTGATCGTGGTCATGGTCATGACCCGCGCCGTGGGAATGGGCGTGGTCATGGTCGCCATGCGCATGATCGTGGTCATGGCTGTAGCTGTGCGCATGAGGATGAGAATGAGTCAGATCCCCGTGGCTGTGCTCATGGTCATGCGCATGGCTATGGGCATGGGTCTGACCGTCGATCTTCGGCCCCGAACTACATCCGCAAACAGTGCACATCAGATCACCTCCATATCCTTGATCCGCATTTCATCACCGCCCTGAGGCATGATCTTGCCGCTGCCGCAAAGCGGGCATGGGTCCAGTCGGTCAGCGATCTCGAACGCCTCGCCGCAGTCATAGCACAGCGCCCGTCCGGGCAAATCGATCATTTCGACCGCTGCCCCTTCGGCGCTGGAGCCGCGCAACACAACATCCAAAGCAAATTCCAGCGCCGGCTTCTCGACGCCCGCAAATCGCCCGATTTCCAGCCGCAGGGCAGTCACGCGCTGGAAACCATGCGCCGCAGCCTGCGTGTCGATAATCTGGCGAATGCCTTCGGCGAGTGACATTTCATGCATGATCCACCTCGGGCAATCTGACGGGCAGGCAGGGATCATGCAGCGCGACCAGAAGCGGCGCAAGGGCGGGCTGGTCGAGAGCGCTAAGTGCGTGACGCAGCGTACCACCGGGGGCGAGCATGTGATCGGTGGGCGTGATGCGGCAGATCGCCGTGATCCGGTTCTGATGCGCTTTCAGCCGCAACGCATAAGCGCCCCGCGCGGCAGGCACCAGCGCCATGCCATCGGCGCGCA
>SKGU01000328.1 GCA_007117255.1 Natronohydrobacter sp.
CAGCACGGCACCCGGCTGCATGCTCGACAACTGCTCGCGCTTGATCAGCTTGGGCGCGGCCGCACCGGGGATCAGAACAGCACCGACCACCATATCTGCACGGGTGATCAACTCTGCGATCGCACCTGCATCGGAAAACTGCGTGGTCAGTCGCCCATGGAAAATATCATCAAGATAGGACATGCGCTGGATCGAACGATCCAGAATGGTCACATTCGCGCCCATGCCCACTGCGACCCGCGCCGCCGCCGTACCAACCACGCCGCCGCCGATGATCGTCACATTGGCAGGCCGTACGCCCGGAACGCCGCCCATCAGCACACCGCGCCCGCCATTGGCCTTTTGCAACGCCCATGCGCCCATCTGCGGCGCCAGACGCCCGGCGACTTCGGACATGGGCGCCAGCAGTGGCAGGCCGCCGCTGCGATCGGTGACAGTCTCATAGGCAATCGCGGTCACACCCGACTCCAGCAGATCGCGTGTCTGAGCAGGGTCGGGGGCAAGATGCAGATAGGTGAACAGAAGCTGGCCTTCGCGCAATTGCTTGCGCTCGACGGCCTGCGGTTCCTTGACCTTCACGACCATTTCAGCGCGTGCGAATATTTCTTCTGCGGTATCAACAACCTCTGCGCTGACGTTCAGGTAGTCCTGATCGGTGAATCCGGCACCGTTTCCGGCCCCTGTTTCGACAATCACCTTATGGCCATGTGCAATGGCTTCCAGCGCGGCATTGGGCGTCAGGCCCACGCGAAACTCCTGTGGCTTGATTTCTTTCGGGCATCCGATCAGCATGGCGTCCTCCTATCTGCTTGCAGCAATATACTGCACCGGATACGAGAAGTTCTTGACAGTTTGCGCGCATTTTGTTCGCTGAGACGAAGAAACATGCGTGAATGATTAAATCTTGGATAGAAGGTTGCGCTGCAATGCAGCTAGACGCGACAGACCGCCGCATCCTGCGGGTTCTGCAAAAGCAGGGCCGGGTGACGAATGCCGAACTGGCAGATCTTGTCAATCTGTCAGCCTCGGCCTGCCACAGGCGGGTGCAAAGGCTTGAAGCAGACGGAATTATCGCCGATTATGTCGCGCTGCTGGACCTGAAACGGATCGGGCGGCCCACGGTTGTCTATGTTGAAATAAAGCTGTCGGGGCAGAGCGATGAGATTCTTGACGCATTCGAGCGTGAAATCAAACGTGTACCCGATGTGCTGGAATGTCATCTGATGGCGGGGGCGGCGGACTATCTGCTGAAGATCATTGCGGCCGATACCGAGGATTTCGCCCGCATCCATCGCCGCTATCTGAGCCGTTTACCCGGAGTGGTGCAGATGCAGTCATCCTTCGCCTTGCGTACAGTCATGAAAACCACAGCGGTTGATATCTAGGCCGAAACGCGATTGGCCCCGGAACGCATCCGGGGCCAGAAGAAACGCAGAGCCAGAGCAGGCAAATGATCAGCGCGCGCGCAATGCGTCGCGAATCTCGGTGAGCAATTCCTCGGTCGTAGGGGCTGCGGGGGCTTCCGGTTCCGCCGGCGCGGGCTTCGGACGGGTCAGTTTGTTGATTGTCCGCACCAGCATGAACACAACGAATGCAATGATGAAGAACTTGATCACAGCGTTGATGAAATTTCCGACCATGAACTGCGCATCGCCGATCCCGAAACTGATGGCGCTGAAATCAATCCCACCGACAAAAATGCCGATCAAGGGATTGATCAGATCATCCACAAGCGAGCCGACGATGGCGGTGAAAGCTGCGCCGATGATGATGCCGACGGCGAGATCCATGGCGTTGCCACGGGCGATGAACTCTTTGAACTCTTGAAGCATTGGGGCGTCCCTTTTCTACAATCTACCCGGACGGGACGTTATCATCAGTCGGCGTGTTTCGAAAACTGGTTAATGCGGATTTCAATCGCGCTTTCGCGCTGGTGTCAGGGCAATTGCCCGTTCAGCGTGTAGCGCAGGATTTCGACAACCTGGCGGGGTGTTTCGACCACGGCGAGGGCCGCTGCATCGACTTCTTTAAGCGCATGCTGATGATCTGCCCCGTGCATCACGATCAGGGATTTGCCAAGCGCTGCGGCATAGCCCGCATCAAAGGCCGCGTTCCACTGGCGGTATTTGTCGCCAAAGCGCACGATGACGATATCTGCATCCTCCAGCGCCTTGCGTGTCCGGATTGCGTTCAGTTTGGCGCCTTTGTGGTCGTGCCAGAATTTCTGATCCTCTGCGCCAAGGATCGCCACGCCACAATCGTCGGACGCAGCATGATCGGTGACTGGCCCGGTGAATGTGACGGCCAGACCTGCCGCACCGGCTGTGATCTCATCGCGCCAATCGGTGTGAATTTCTCCGGCAAGATAAACGCTAAGATGCATATGTTCCTCCTGTTGCGCTGGTTTTTGCGGTCCTCTAGCATAGTTAAACCGCAGACCAAAGCATGCTGGCATGTTGCGAGGCGGCGTAAACTGTGGCAATGACATTTTAGCCCCAACTAAACTTGAGAGTTCAGTTATGACCGATTTCGCTCTTCGCCGCAGAATGATGGTCGACACGCAGGTACGACCTTCCGATGTCACCAAGTTTCCGATCATAGATGCCATGTTGCGTCTGCCGCGCGAGGAATTCGTGCCGGATGATAAAGTCGAGGCGGCCTATGTCGGCGAGAACCTGGTGCTGGATGGCCGCCGCGTGCTGCTGGACCCGCGCACGCTTGCCAAATTGCTGGATGCATTGGAGATCTCACGCTCCGAACTGGTGCTCGATATAGGCTGTGCCACGGGCTATTCCTCGGCTTTGATGCTGCCAATGGCGCAGGCGGTTGTGGCGTTGGAAGAAGATGAAGAACTGGCCAAGGCGGCGGAAGCAGCTCTTGCGCGCACGGGTGCCGAAACAGTCGTGCTGGTAAACGGCCCACTGACCGAAGGCGCGCCGCAACATGCCCCTTATGATGTGATCATTGTGCAGGGCGCGATAGAAGAGTTCCCGCAAGCGCTGGTCGGCCAGCTGCGTGAAGGTGGCCGCGTCGGGGCGATCTTCATGCAGGGTGCACTGGGTGTGGCACGGCTGGGCATTCGCCACGGTGATCAGATCGCATGGCGCGATATATTCAATGCCGCAGCCCCTGTGCTGCCGGGTTTTGAAAAAGCGCAGGCTTTCAGCCTGTGAAGACTGAGTGTCTTGCCGCAAAGTGAGGCGCGGGCGGGATATCGGATGCGCAAGAAAAGGGCAGGCAAAATGGCGCGAATTTCCAGACTTGCAGGGGTGACTGCGGCTTTTCTTGTCGCGGCCCTGCCGCTTCAGGCGCAATCGTTGGCAGATACCCTGATTGCTGCCTATCGTAACTCGAACCTGCTTGAGCAGAACCGTGCCTTGTTGCGCGCCGCAGATGAGGATGTGGCGATTGCCGTCGCCTCGATGCGCCCGGTGGTGAATTTCGTTGCCGATGCACAGCAACGCTTCGGCACTGGTGGGCAGGATTCGTTTACCCTGGGGTTCAATCTGGCCGCTGATATAACGATTATCGATTTCGGGCGTGGCAAGCTGGCGCAGGAAGCCGCAAAGGCGCAGGTTCTGGCCACGCGACAGGCGCTGGTCGATGTGGAACAACGCGTGCTTCTGAATGCGATATCGGCCTATCTGGACATGCGCACGGCAACTGAAGCTGTGGCTTTGCAGCAAGCCACACAGCGCGTTATCACACAGGAATTGTCGGCAGCGCGTGAACGGTTCGAACTGGGCGAGATCACCCGGACGGATGTGTCCCTTGCCGAAGCGCGACTGGCTGCGGCGCGCTCGCTTCTGTCCGCCGCGCAGGGCGATCTGGCTGCTGCCCGCGAAGGCTACAAGCTGGCAACTGGTGCCTATCCCGGCCAGCTTCGCCCACCGCCCGCGCTTCCGCGCACTGCCGCCAGTTTGCAGACTGCGCAGGATATCGCGCGGCGCACCCATCCCAATGTGCTACAGGCGCAATTCGATGTGACGGCTGCTGAATTGAATTCGGAACGTGTCTTTGCTCAACGGCATGGGTCGGTAACGGGCTCCGCTTCAGTTGGGCGGCAGTTTGGCGGGCAGGCGGGAGATACCACCACCGCAACAGCCGGGGTACGCTATGCGCGTCCGTTGTTTCAGGGCGGGCAGTTGAATGCGCTGCACCGGCAAGCGAATGCGCGCCGCGATGCTGCGCGCGCCGGGTTGCATCAGACAGTTGCGCAGGTTTTGCAGAATGTTGGTGTTGCTTGGGCGAATGTCGATGTGTCCAGCGCTCGGATCGCGGCCAGCCAGCAGCAGGTGCGTGCGTCTGAGAGTGCCTTTGAGGGGACGCGCGAAGAAGCTCGCCTTGGCGCGCGCACGACACTGGATGTGCTGAACGCAGAAACGGATTTGCTGGATGCACGCACGCAGTTGCTTCAGGCGCAGGCGGCACAGCAACTTGCGACCTATAACCTGTTATCCGCAATGGGGTTGCTAACGGTTGATCATTTGGGTTTGGGAATTCCCACCTATGACGCTGAAGCCTATTACAATGCAGTGCGCAACGCGCCGGTTTCGTCGCCGCAGGGCGAGGCGCTGGATCGTGTATTGCGCGCTTTGGGTCGAGAGTAATCAGAGCCGTTTGGTATTCACCAAGGCCATTATTCAAGATTGTGCGCAAGCCAAAGCCGCGCTACACTTCATTTCGTAGAGGTTTGGCGCGTTCACCTGCCCCGACAGAAGGTGCAGGGAATGGCGGGTGGTAAAGGGCGACAAGATGACAGAAGCCATGTCCCGACGGGAAATCGAAGATGTCCTTTCGTCGATCAAGCGGTTGGTCTCGCAGGACGCGAAAGGGCGCGTTGTACCCGCCGCTTCTGCTGAAAAGCTGCTGCTCACACCGTCGCTACGAGTGAAAGAACCGAGTTCGGGCGCTGCGACGGCGTCAGTGCCGACACCAGATGCGCCCGGCAAACCAAACGAACCCCTGAATTTCGCACAGTCGCTACCTGACCTTGCCAAGGTACAAGACGCACATCAAAGCGATGGGTCCAGCTTGCCAGGTCATGACGGGTCACTGATCCGGCGCATCGCACAAGCGGGCCTGTCGCGTGATGCAGTCTCGCTAGCAGATAAAGACGAAACACAAGCCGTGTCGGCGTCTCCGATTGTACCGGACACCGCACCTCAAGCCGCTGATGGGTCCAGGGATATTCTTGAGCCGCAAGCCAGTGATGCCGATATCGAAGAAACTCTTGCGCGTCTTGAAGCCGTGTTATCGGGCCAGAACCCGCGTCAGCAGACGGCAGATACGAATGCAGTGCCCGCCGATCCCACGCTCTCGGACAGTTCTGGTCACGCTGCGGCTGAACAGATCATCGACGAGGGCATGCTCTATCAACTGGTGGCCCATATCGTGCGGCAGGAATTGCAAGGCGAGCTTGGCGAGAAGATCACCCGTAATATCCGCAAGCTGGTCAGATCAGAGGTCGCGCGCGAATTGCAATTGCGCCGCCCTTAATCAGGGTCCAGCGGATAGTCTTCCCAGTCATCGATCGGCACGGCCGCTTCTGAAACGGTACGCCCCAGCATCGAGATGCCAGCTTTATGCGTCGAGGCCGGATCGCCTGTCACCAAAGGGTGCCAGCGGGGCAGGGGCTGGTCCAGATGCAACCGGCGATACGCGCAGGTTTCGGGCATCCAATAGGCGATTTCATCCAGATTGGCGGGTGTCAGGACAATGCATTCGGGCACATGGCGCTTGCGCTCGGCGTAATTGGCACAACGACAGGTGCTGTCATCGAATAGTCGGCAGGCAACGCGGGTGAACAGCAATTCTTCTGTGTCGATATCTTCCAGCTTGTTCAGACAGCATTTGCCGCAGCCATCGCACAACGCCTCCCATTCGTCTGGGGTCAGTTGGGTCAGCGGGACAGTTTCCCAGAAATTCTCGCGCATGCTCATCGGGCTGACATAAGCCTGCGTGCGGGCTGTGGAAAGAGCCAATCGGCATGCTTGCCTTCGCGGCGCGGTGGATTACCCTGTGCGACCTGTAAAGGACCGACCGGAATGCTGGATAAACGCGCCTCTGCTGATCTGCCCGCGCCGCTTGCGCGCTGGTTCGCAGCTCAGGGCTGGGCGCCGCATGCGCATCAATGCGCCATGCTGGCAGCCTCAGGCGATACATTGCTGATTGCACCAACGGGCGGGGGCAAGACGCTGGCCGGGTTTTTGCCCACATTGGCTGCGGCCTGTGATGGCGTACCGGATGGCTTGCACACGCTCTATGTGTCGCCACTGAAAGCACTGACCCATGACATTGGCCGCAATCTGGCACGGCCAGTGGCTGATCTTGGGCTGTCGCTGCGCATCGAGGACCGCACAGGCGACACCAGCGCCACGCGCCGTGCGCGCCAGAGGGTCGATCCGCCGCATATTCTGCTGACAACACCTGAAAGCCTTGCGCTGATGCTGTCCTACCCGGAAGCCCCGCGTATTTTCAGCAATCTGCGCCGTGTGGTGATTGATGAAATTCATGCGCTGGCAGAATCCAAGCGCGGCGATCAGTTGATGCTGGGGTTGGCACGGTTGCGCAGTCTGGCACCTGACGTGCAGGTCGCAGGGCTTTCGGCTACTGTGGAAAACCCGCATGCCCTTACGCGGTTCATGGGCGGTGCAGAGATATTGCAGGCCGAACCCGGCCCCGACCCTGATATCGCGATCCTGCCCATCACCAGGGCGCCGCCATGGTCAGGCGCGGGCGGGGCCTATGCCGCGCGCGATGTGATGGCGGCCATAGAGCGCGCGCGCCTGACGCTGGTGTTCATCAACACCCGCGCGCAGGCAGAACTGTTCTTTCAGGCGCTCTGGGCGGTCAATGACGCGAACCTGCCGATTGGCCTGCATCATGGCAGTTTGGCGCGCGACCAGCGCCGCCGTGTCGAGGCGGCCATGGCATCGGGCGACTTGCGCGCGGTGGTGGCGACCGGCAGTCTGGATCTGGGGCTGGACTGGGGCGATGTCGATCTGGTCATCCAGATCGGTGCGCCGCGCAACGTCAAGCGGCTGGTGCAGCGTATCGGGCGGGCGAACCACCGCTACGATACACCGTCGCGCGCGCGCCTTGTGCCTGCCAATCGCTTCGAGGTGCTGGAATGCATGGCGGCCCTGCAAGCCGTTGAGGCGCGCGAGTTGGACAGTGATGGGCGCGATCTGCGTGGCGGCCTTGATGTGCTGTGCCAGCATATTGCAACGGTGGCCTGCGCGGGGCCGCTGGATGCAGATCAGCTTTTCACTGAAGTCACGCGCGCTGGCCCCTATGCGGGCCTGCCGCGCGCGCAGTTTGACGCCTGCCTCGATTTCGTCGCCACGGGCGGCTACGCATTGCGCGCCTATGACCGCTGGCAAAGGCTGGTGCAAAAGAACGGGCTGTGGCATTTGCGCGACCCGCGCGCCGCGCGCGATATTCGCATGAATATCGGCACCATCGTCGCGCCGGAACTTCTGTCTGTGCGCCGTGGCCCGCGCGGTGGCGCGCCTCTGGGCGAGATCGAGGAGAGTTTCGCAGCCTCGCTATCGCCCGGCGATACTTTCCTGATCGGCGGGCAGACCGTACGCTATGACCGGCTCCGCGACATGGTGGTCGAAGTCACCCCGCAACCCACGCGTCAGCCCAAAATCGCGGTGTTCAACGGGTTGAAAATGGCCACCTCGACGGAATTGTCTGCGCGCGTGCTGGCACTGATTGGCGATCAGACGGCATGGCAGGCTTTGCCGGAAAGCACGCGCGACTGGCTGGCGCTTCAGGCGCGTATCGCGACCCTGCCGCGCCCCGGTACCATGACCTGCGAAAGTTTCGCACGCGGCGGGCAATGGTATTTCGCGCTCTATTCCTTTGCCGGGCGCAATGCCAATCAGACGCTTGGGCTGTTGTTGACGCACCGTATGGAAGGGGCAGGGCTGGCCCCTCTGGGCTTTGTCGCCACGGATTACGCGCTGCTGATCTGGTCATTGGAGCCCGTGCGCGACCCCGCACCTTTGCTGGACCCCGATGGGTTACGCGATGGGATGGACGATTGGCTGGCAGGCAATGCCGTGATGAAACGCACCTTTCGCGCCGTGGCGACAGTGGCGGGGCTCATTCAGCGCAATCTGCCGGGGGGGCGCAAATCGGGCAAGCAGGCCACGTTTTCCAGCGATATCCTGTATGACACCTTGCGCAAATTTGACCCCGATCATCTGCTCTTGCAGATCACGCGCGCGGAATCGATGCGCGGTCTGGCCGATTTCGGGCGGATCGAGGAAATGCTGCGCACACGCCCGCAAATCGTGCATTCCATGCCGCCGCATGTGACGCCCTTCGCGGCTCCGCTGATGCTGGAAGCGGGGCGCATTCCCATCCGGGCCTCTGGCGCAGCACAGCTTCTTGAGGAAGAAGCCGCGCAGATGATGCGCGAGGCAGGCTTGCAGCTTGATCCGGGTTGCGGCATCTGAGGGCCATGTCTCATCTGATGTTTCACTATCATGGCCAGGATTTCGTTGCGCGCGCCTCAGGTGCGCTATTCTGGCCTGCGCAGGACACATTGATCGTGGCTGACCTGCATCTGGGCAAATCAGAACGGCTGGCGCGTCGCGGTGGGGCGCTTCTGCCCCCTTTCGAGACACGCGCTACCCTGGAGCGGGTTCTTGCCGAGCTTGACGCGACAGGGGCCGCGCATCTGATCTGCCTTGGCGACAGTTTCGATGATGATCTGGCATGCGCGGAACTGGATACGGAACTTGCTCTGATCTGCGGGCGCACACAAGTGACATGGATAAGCGGCAACCACGACCCTGCGCCTGTTGCGCTGCCTGGCTTTCAGGTGCCGGGGGTCACGTTGAATGGTCTGCATTTGCGCCATATCGCAGCGCAAGGTCCGGATATATCTGGCCATTATCATCCCAAACTGCGCGTGGCAGGCCAGCGCATCGCGGCATTTCTGATCGGCCATGAGCACCTCATATTGCCGGCCTTTGGTCATTATACCGGCGGTCTGGACTGGGACGACGCAGCGCTGCGCGCTCTGGTGCCGGAAGGCCGCGCTATCCTGACTGGCACAAAGGCGCAGATGGTGCCATTGCCCTTGCCACAGCTGCGCAAAAGGCGGTTACGCTAGCGCGCGTCTTTCTTCTGGAAAAGCTGCTGATTTCGCGCTAGGCTGTTCAAACAGACCCGGTAAACGGGCGAAATCAGGCAAGATACAACAAAATCGGGTAATCCGGGCAGAGATCGAGGCAGTTCGATGACGGAAATGGCATATGGTGCCGCGCATATGCGCGTGGTTGAACCTGTTCTTCCGAAATGGTGGCGCACAATCGACCGG
>SKGU01000209.1 GCA_007117255.1 Natronohydrobacter sp.
GTGTCGGCCGTGTCAAAATCCATCTCATATTGGCCATCGACAATCGCCAACGGGCATTCGACCACACGCCGCCCCGCTGCGTGGATAGTGCGCGCGAAGGCGTGATAGACTGGCGTGAACAACATCACCCCATCACCCGGCTGTGTCCAGGTGTGCAGGCACAGGCCCACAGCATTGACCAGCCCATGCGTGGTGAAGATATGCGCAGGCTCTACCTGCCAGCCATGACGGTTCTGCATCCACCAGACAATCGCGTCCCTGTAGGCCGTATCATCGCCGCAGTAGCCATAGACGTTGTGATCGATCAGCCCCTGCAGCGCCGATTGAACACTGGCTGGCGGGTGGAAATCCATATCGGCAACCCACATGGCCAGGCCGTCATCGGGCGCGACACCGTAGCGCGCCTGCATCATATCCCACTTCATGCAGCCTGTGCCACGCCTGTCGATGATCTGATCGAAATTCATATGCGCCTCCGTTTGCGACACAAGCTGACGTGGGCGGGGCGGGGGTGCAAGTGCAAAAGCCCATTGAACGGCCCCGCCCCTTGGCTTAAATCGCACAGCATGAGTATTAAACCCATTCTGATCCACCCGGACCCGCGTCTGAAGAAAGCCTGCGCGCCGATAGAAGATGTCACCTCTGACATCGGCAAGCTGGCCGAAGATATGCTGGAAACCATGTATGACGCGCCCGGTGTCGGGTTGGCCGCGCCGCAGGTGGGCGTGCTCAAGCGCCTGTTCGTGATGGATTGCGTCAAGGAAGAGGGCGAGAGCCCGCGCCCGATGGTGCTGATCAATCCTGAAATCGTGGCGACATCGCAAGAAGTGAATACCTACGAGGAAGGTTGCTTGTCGATTCCGGAACACTACGCCGAGGTCACTCGCCCGAAGCTGGTGACGATGCGCTGGACGGGGTTGGACGGGAAAGTTCAGGAAGAAGAATTCGATGGGCTTTGGGCCACTTGCGCCCAACATGAGCTGGACCATCTGAACGGCAAGCTGTTCATCGATCATCTGGGTGCGATCAAGCGCGGGATGATCACGCGTAAGATGGTGAAGCTGAAGCGCGATCAGGCCCGCGGGTGAGTGTGCGTCCCTGTATCCCGTGGCCCGACAAGCGGTTGCGCAGCGTTGCCGCCGAGGTCGATGCGATTACGGATGAAACGCGGATAATCTGGGCGGATATGATCGACACGATGGAAGCCATGCCGGGTGTCGGGCTTGCCGCGCCGCAGATCGGGGTGATGCTGCGGTTGGCCGTGGTGGACGCATCCCAGGACCGTGGGCAGGCTGTGCGCATGGCGAATCCTGAAATCCTGCATGCCAGTGTGAAGTTGCGCGCACATGATGAGGCCAGCCCCAACCTGCCCGGAGTCTGGGCGCGAATCGAGCGTCCGCGCGCGGTGACAGTGCGGTTTCTCAATGCCGAAGGCACGCTCGAAGAGCGCGATTTCGTGGGCTTGTGGGCGACCAGTGTGCAGCACCAGATCGACCATCTGAACGGACGGATGTATTTCGACCATCTCAGCAAGCTGAAACGAGACATGCTTTTGAAACGGGCACGAAAGGCAGGCTAGATGCGTGTGGTTTTCATGGGCACGCCGGATTTCTCGGTTCCGGCACTGGACGCCATTCATGCGGCGCATGATGTGGCCTGTGTCTATACCCAACCCCCGCGCCCGGCAGGACGCGGCAAGCAACCACGCCTGACCCCGGTACATGCCCGCGCACAAGCGCTGGGTTTGCCTGTGCGCCATCCCGCGAGTCTGAAAACGCCAGAGGCTCAGGCCGAATTTGCCGCGCTGGATACGGACGTCGCAGTGGTGGTGGCTTATGGCCTTATCCTGCCACAACCCGTGTTGGATGCGCCGCGATTCGGGTGCCTGAACATCCATGCCTCGCTTTTGCCGCGTTGGCGTGGTGCAGCCCCGATTCAGCGCGCGATCATGGCAGGCGATACCGAGACAGGCATCTGCATCATGCAGATGGAAGCAGGGCTGGACACAGGCCCGGTATTGCTGTGCGCTACAACGCCCATTCTCGACACGGATACGGCCCAGACCTTGCATGACCGGCTATCTGATATCGGGGCAGGGCTGATCTGCGAGGCACTGACCGCCCTGCCCGATCTTGAGCCAACGCCCCAGCCTGAAACAGGCGTGACCTATGCTGCGAAGATTGACAAGGCCGAGGCGCGTGTTGACTGGACGGAAAGTTCTGTAGTGATCGCGCGGCAAATACGGGGGCTGTCGCCGTTTCCGGGTGCATGGTGTGAAACCCCTTTAGGACGATTGAAGCTGTTGAACGCGCGCGCCGTTACCGGTCAGGGAAGACCGGGCGAAGTGCTGCATGGATTGACCGTCGCCTGTGGGGATGGGGCCGTAGAGATACGCGAGGTTCAGCGCCAAGGGAAACGGGCGATGAGCGCGCAGGATTTGCTGCGTGGGACATCAGGGTTGACGGGCGTGATTTTTGTGTAGGGTGTGTGCTCAGCACGCACCCTGCCTTCGCCCAAACATAATCACATTCTATTATTTGCATTTCATGGCGTGCCGTGCTAACTTCCTGTGCAGGTCCAAATGGAGTTAATAAATGACAGTTGATCGCGCAGTGCTTGCCTTTGCAGGCGTCATGGTTCTTGTCAGTGTCGTGCTGACGACCTTTGTCTCGCCATTGTTCATGTGGTTCACCGTATTTATTGGCCTGAACATGTTTCAATCCGCTTTTACGGGGCTTTGTCCTGCGGCCATGGTATTCCGCAAGATGGGCCTTCGCGCAGTTTGATCGTCGGCTTTAACGCGTGGTAGAAAAAAGGGGGCAGTCGCATCAAGCGACTGCCCCCTTCCTCTTTTGCGGGCTGTCGGTCAAACGGCCTTCTTGAGTGCCTCGACCAGGTCGACCTTCTCCCAAGAAAAGCCACCATCCGATTCCGGGGCGCGACCGAAATGACCATAGGCCGCGGTGCGCGCGTAGATCGGGCGGTTCAGACCTAGATGTTCGCGGATTCCGCGTGGCGTGAGGTCCATAACCTGCGAAATCGCACGTTCGATCCCTTCGTCATCTACAAGTCCCGTGCCGTGAGTGTCGACATAGATCGACAAGGGTTTCGCGACGCCGATCGCGTAAGATATTTGCAAGGTGCAGCGCTGGGCCATTCCGGCGGCCACGACGTTCTTGGCCAAATAGCGTGCCGCATAGGCTGCCGAGCGGTCGACCTTCGTAGGGTCTTTGCCAGAGAACGCCCCACCCCCATGTGGTGCGGCCCCGCCATAGGTGTCCACGATGATCTTGCGTCCGGTCAGACCGGCATCCCCATCTGGCCCACCAATAACGAAAGTTCCGGTCGGGTTGACCCACCATTCGGTCTTGTCGGTCAGCCACGCGGCAGGCAGGACTTCGCGGATATAGGGTTCAACAATCGCGCGGATATCATCCGAAGTCTGATCTTCGCTGGCATGCTGAGTTGACAGAACCAACTGTGTCACTTCGACTGGCTTGCCGTCCTCATAACGCAACGACAACTGGGTTTTTGCATCCGGCCTGAGCGCGGGCTCGGAGCCGTCCTTGCGGACTTCGGCCAGACGGCGCAGGATTGCATGAGAATACTGAATTGGCGCAGGCATCAGATCGGGTGTTTCATCGACAGCATGGCCGAACATGATCCCCTGATCGCCGGCCCCGTCACGGTCAACGCCCTGCGCAATATGCGCGGATTGTTCGTGCAGAAAGTTCAGGACATGGCAGGTATTCCAGTGGAATTTTTCTTGCTCGTACCCGATATCCTTGATGCAATCGCGCGCGATTTGCGGGATCCGCCCCATGTAGTCTTTCAGGCGTTCGGGGTCACTCAGCCCGACTTCGCCACCGATCACCACCAGCGACGAAGTGGCGAATGTCTCGCAAGCGACGCGTGCATTCTCTTCCTCGCTCAATAGCGCATCAAGAACCGCGTCAGAAATCCGGTCGCAAACCTTGTCAGGATGTCCCTCGGATACTGATTCCGAGGTGAAAATGTAATTCCGTCTTGCCATGTCAAAACTGCCCGATCCGTGGCGCATGTGGCTCCCTTAGAGGGCCTTGGCGCAATACTGACTGATATTCATCTGCCCATAGCAACATGTGCCATGCGCTACAACCTTGTCTGGGAGGCCTGCGTCAAGGTGTGCTCTCATGTAGCCCATCAAGAAAGTCGCGCAAATGTGGTCCGATGTGTTCCACGATCAGTTTGACGCCTTGCGCATTCGGATGAATGTGATCGTCCTGCATGAGATCGGAAAAGCTTGCACCTGCATCTGCCTTATCGGTCATGGGTTGCATGAAATTGGGCACCAATGGCACGTTATATGTACCGGCAAGATCGATATACATGCGCTCGAATGCCAGTTTGAATTCCGGGCCGTAATTGCCGGGCGCGGGCATGCCCGCCAGCATGGCAGGGATACCCTCAAGTTCCAGCCGGCCAAGGATCCCGTTCAGATTTTCGGTGCTTGCGGCGGGGCTTAGCCCACGCAGCAGGTCATTTCCCCCCAGTGTGATCAGCATTGCATCTACGGGTTCGGACAAGGTCCAGTCCATACGCGCAAGCCCGCCAGCGGTGGTGTCGCCTGACACGCCAGCATTGATGACCTCGACATCCAGCCCTTCACCACGCAGCCAGGTTTCGAGTTGAGGCACAAAGCCTTCTTCCGTTGGCAAACCGTATCCTTGGGTCAGACTGTCGCCCAATGCGACCAGCCGCAACGTCTCTGCAGAAGCATGTGAGACGGAAAAACCCAACAAAAGCGTGAAAGAGGCGATTGCCGCAGCGCAGCGGTTGCCGATCCGGTGTGAGGCCCCATATGCTGCTGCAAGATTGGAAAAAAGGAACGGTTGAATGGTGGACATGGTTCTCTCGCTCAAGGAAGTGGCGCTGACGCTACAAGGAAATGCGGGGCCAGTGGGCATCTTGAAAGATATTTCGCTGGATGTCGCGCAGGGGGAAACCGTGGGTCTTGTCGGGCCGTCGGGGTCTGGCAAATCGTCGCTCCTCATGCTCATGGGTGGGCTTGAACGTGCCACAGCTGGTTCTGTCATGGCACTTGACCATGATCTGACAGCACTTGGCGAAGATGCCCTTGCCCGGTTTCGTCGGCAACATATGGGGGTGGTGTTTCAATCTTTCCACCTGATTCCGACAATGACCGCGCTTGAAAATGTTGCGACCCCGCTGGAATTGGCGGGCAGGCAGGATGCGTTCGAGCGCGCCGAAGAAGAATTGCGTAGCGTCGGGCTGGGGCACAGGCTTGACCACTATCCCGCGCAGATGTCCGGCGGCGAGCAGCAGCGCGTAGCGCTGGCGCGCGCGGCCGCTCCGCGCCCGGCGATCCTGCTAGCGGATGAACCGACTGGAAATCTGGACGGTCCCAACGGTCAGGCCATCATGGATCTGCTCTTTGGCTTGCGTGACAAGCACGGCGCGACCCTGGTGCTGGTCACGCATGCGCCGGAACTGGCCGAACGGTGTGACCGCGTGATCAGGCTGGCCGATGGGCGCATCGCGGGCGAAGACCGCCCCAACCGTGCTGAGGCCGCCGAATGAGCGCTGTCGCATGGAAAATCGCGCGCCGTGAATTGCGCGGGGGTTTGCGCGGGTTCTGGGTGTTTCTGGCCTGTCTGGCGCTGGGCGTGGGCGCGATTGCGGCTGTAGGGTCAGTGCGCGGTGCAATCGATGATGGATTGGCACGCGAAGGCGCGTCACTCTTGGGCGGTGACGCTGAATTGCGCATGACGTACCGCTTCGCGACTGATGAGGAGCGCGCATGGATTGATGACTTTGCTGAGCAAGTGTCCGAAGTGGTTGATTTCCGCTCAATGGCTGTGGCGGGGCGGGGCGATGATGCCGAACGTTCTGTCACGCAGGTCAAGGGGGTGGATAGTGCTTATCCCTTGGTGGGGCGTGTTGAGCTGGACCCCGCAATCCCGTTGCCAGATGCGCTTGCCGAGCAGGATGGCCTGCCCGGCGGCGTGATGGAACGCATTCTCGCCGAACGTCTTGGGCTGCAGATCGGGGATGTGTTCCGCCTTGGTGTGCAGGAATTCCGCCTGAGCGCGCATATCACCCGCGAACCCGACGGGCTGGGCGCGAATTTTGGCTTTGGCCCGCGCACGCTGGTGCGTAGCGAGGCCTTGGCCAATGCCGAACTTTTGGGGCCGGGCACGCTGTATGAAGCCAATTACCGCATGCTTCTACCAGGTCAGTCGCTGGATGAGGCCCGCCGTATTGTAACTGCCGAATTTGACGGCGCTGGCGTGCGCTGGCGCGATAGCCGCAACGCAGCACCCCAGATCCGAAATGTGATCGAGCGTGTCTCATCCTTTCTGGTCCTTGTCGGTTTGGCCGGGCTGGCTGTCGGTGGGGTTGGCGTATCGGCGGCCGTGCGCACCTATCTGGATGGCAAGACAAATGTGATCGCCACATTGAAGACGCTGGGCGCCGAAGGACGCACCATCTTCTCAATCTATCTGATGCAGATTGGTGTCCTGACAGCTGTGGGTCTGGCCATCGGGCTTGTGCTTGGCGCGCTTGTGCCCTTTGGGGTTGCGCCGCTGGTGGCAAGCCAGCTGCCGGTCGATCTCGAAATTCGGGTTCATCCCGATGCGCTGATCGAGGCCGCGCTCTACGGTGCATTGACGGCGCTTGTGTTCACTCTGTGGCCGCTGGCGCGTACCGAACATGTGCGCGCTGCCGCGATTTTTCGCGGGGTGGCGGATGCGACCAAAGGTTGGCCGCGCTGGCCCTATCTGCTGGTCACGCTGGGGCTTGTCGCAGTGCTGGTGCTGATCGCGGCGTGGTTCGCGGCGGTACCCTATCTGGCCTATGCGACAGCTGGATCGGTCATTGTCGCCCTGGGCGTGCTGGCGTTGGCTGCAGTTCTGGTGCGGCTGTTGGCGCGCAGGCTGGCGCGCTCGCGCCTGTTGCGCGGTCGCACGGCATTGCGCATGGCGATGGGGGCCATAGGCAACCCGCGTGAAGGGGCGACGGCTGTGATCCTGTCACTTGGGCTGGGCCTGACCGTACTGGCCGCTGTGGGGCAGATCGACAGCAACCTGCGCCGCGCCATCGCAATGGACCTGCCGGATCGTGCGCCCAGCTATTTTTTCCTCGATATCCAGAACACCCAGCTTGACGGATTCCTTGAGCGTCTGGCTGCTGATGAGAATGTCGACCGCGTTGATACAGCCCCGATGCTGCGTGGTGTCGTGTCCGCGCTCAACGGCATCCCGTCGCGCGAACACCCCAACGCTGGCCATTGGGTGCTGCGGGGCGATCGGGGCATCAGCTATTCCGCCACCATGCCCGAAGGCGCGCGCCTGACAGCAGGCGCTTGGTGGGCCGAGGATTATTCGGGCCCGCCGCTGGTCAGCATGGGTGCCGAACAAGCAGGTGATCTGGGGCTGAATGTGGGGGATACTGTTACGGTCAACATTCTGGGCCGCGACATCACCGCCGAAATCGCCAATCTGCGCGAGGTTGATTTCTCGACCGGGGGCATCGGTTTTGTGATGATCATGTCGCCGGAGCCAATCCGTTCTGCGCCGCATACCCATATTGCTACGGTTTACGCGCTGGAAGCCGCGGAAGGTGCGATCCTGCGCGACCTTTCCAACATGTTTCCCAACATTACAGCCATCCGCGTGCGCGAGGCGGCAGAGCGCGTGACGGAAGCACTGTCCACCATGGCCACCGCCACCAGTTTCGCAGCGTTTGCGACCTTGTTGACAGGCTTTGTCGTGCTGATCGGGGCTGCAGCAGCGGGGGAGCGCGCGCGCGTGTTTGAGGCGGCCGTGATGAAAACGCTGGGCGCATCGCGCGGGCGGATTCTGGTCAGTTTTGCCCTGCGATCCGCCCTGATGGGGGCTGCGGCGGGGCTGGTGGCACTGGGCGCGGCGGCACTGGCGGCCTGGGCGGTGATGCGGTTTGTGATGGAATCGAGCTATCAGTTCGAGCCTGTTTCGGCCATTGCGATTGTCATTGGCGGGATTGTCGCCACCTTGCTTGCCGGTCTGGCCTTTGCGCTGCGCCCGCTGTCGGTGCGGCCAGCGCAGATCCTGCGCGCGCAGGATTGACCTTTGCGCCTGTCGCGGCCATGGCTGCGACAGGACAGGGGCTTTTGCCATGAAACTCACATCGCTTTGCCAACTGGCACAGATCAGCGCCGACACGATCATTGACGCCCGCGCGCCAAGTGAATTTGCGCTGGACCACCTGCCCGGTGCGATCAACCTGCCGGTTCTGAATGACCGCGAACGCGCTGAAATCGGCACGATCTACAAACAGCAAAGCCCCTTCATGGCCCGCAAGCAGGGCGCGGCACTGGTGGCCGCCAATGTCGCACGTCACCTGCAAGGGCCGCTCTCTGACAAGGAGGGCGCGTGGCAACCGCTGGTTTATTGCTGGCGAGGCGGACAGCGCTCAGGATCATTCGCCACGATTCTGCGGCAGGTCGGTTGGCGGGTCGAGGTGCTTGAGGGGGGCTACAAGACCTATCGCCGTCTGGTGCAGGCGCAGCTTTATGACATGCCGTTTCCCGCGCCGGCCGTTCTGCTCGATGGGGGCACGGGCAGCGCCAAGACCGAAATCCTGACCCGTGTTGCAGCGCAGGGCGGGCAGGTTCTGGACCTTGAGGCCATGGCTGAGCATCGTGGCTCGCTGTTTGGGGGCGGGGTTCGGCAACCTTCGCAAAAGATGTTTGAAACGCGATTGGCGGCGGCATTGATCAAGCTGGACCCGTCCCGCCCCGTTCTGATCGAAGCCGAATCCAACCGCGTTGGCGAGATACGCCTCCCGCCAACGCTGTGGGCCGCGATGTGTGCGGCCCCGCGCATCGAAATCGACGCGCCGGTGGCGGCGCGCGTGGAATATTCCTTGCGCAACTACAACGCATTCTGCGACGATCCGGCGTTATTGGCAGAGGTGATCGAGGGCTTGCGGCCTTATCACCCCGCCGCATCTATTGCGCACTGGCTGGGCATGGCCGGACAAGGTGATTTCGCCTTACTCGCTGAAAGCCTGATCTTGCAGCATTACGATCCGCGCTATGCACGACAGCAAAAGGCGCATTCACGCCGGAAAGTCATCAATCTGGACGATCTATCGGATTTGGCACAGGAACAGGCCGCGCATGCGCTAAACGAGCTCCTGCAAGGTCGGGGGACTGTCGGAACCGAATGATGGCGGTTCAGGCCGCAACGATCTGTGGTTGCGGCGCTTTTGTAACCTTCCCGACAATTGCGGCAGCATAACCTGCCTCTTGCAGCTGAGCCAAAAGCAGCTCTGCGTCTGCCA
>SKGU01000364.1 GCA_007117255.1 Natronohydrobacter sp.
GGCCCTGTCGTGTCGGTGACGACCTTCAAGACCGATGAGGAAGCCTTGGCCATCGCCAATGACACGATGTACGGGCTTGGGGCCGGGGTCTGGACCCGTGACGGAACGCGCGCCTACCGCTTTGGCCGCGCGATTGAAGCCGGGCGCGTCTGGGTGAACAACTACCACGCCTACCCCGCCCATGCCGCTTTCGGCGGCTACAAACAGTCAGGTATCGGGCGTGAGACGCATAAGATGATGCTGGACCACTACCAGCAGACCAAGAACATGCTGGTCAGCTACAATCCAAACAAGCTGGGCTTTTTCTGATAACTGGCACGGAACCCCTGCCCCGCCTGCACAACAAGGGCGGGGCATTTCCGCAGCGTGACATCAGCGACGATTGCTTCGCAACCCGCCTGATATGCCGCCGAACTTCACAATTCGATTCGCAAATCCGTAATCAAGCGGTCTCGCTCTGCGAGGGCCGCCTTGGTTTCCGCCGGCTTTGCTGCCGCACAGGCGTTGATCAGGCATTCCGCAGCAAGAATGAAGGTGGTCAGGGAATTCGACAGAAACCGGGTTTCATGCGGCACCAGAATGGCCGCATGGGACATCTTTATCAGCGGTGAATCCGCACGGTCAGTGACGGCCACAATTTTCACGGGCTTCTTGGATGCCACAGTCGCAACTTCTGCAACCTGCCGCGAATAAGGCGCGCAGCTTGCGAGTATCAACACGTCTTGCGCATCCAGCGATGCAATGCCCTCTGCCAGACCAAGCGCGTTGGAATCCAGAAGATGAACATCTGAACGGATGAGCCGAAGCCCATATACCAAAAATGTCGCAAAGGCATGGAATTGGCGGATGCCATAGACCATGGCCCTGGGGGCAGATGAAATCAGCGAAACCGCTTCGCGAAATTGAACATCGTCATGCATCGACAGGAAGCGGTCGATATTTGCCTGATTTTCCCGGCACAAATGGACCAGCGCCTCTGAACTTTGCTCTTCGCCGCTGGCCAGAGCCTTGGCTGCCTGCTGACTGTAAAACGCACCAGGAGGGGTCATTGAGGCGTTCAGCAGCACTTGCTGAAAGGCCCCGAAACCCGAATAACCCAGATTTCGTGCAAGTCGGGTCAGTGTCGACGGGTTTACCGCCAGTGCCTGCGCAAGCGCGGTGATCGAGAGCAGTGCCGGATTGCCCTGCAGTTCAAGGATTCGGGCGAGCGCGGCATGGGCTTTCGGTCCAAGCACCACATCAGACTCACCGCGCGAAATGCGCAGCATCAGTTCGCGCAACTGTTCCAGCGTTTCAGGTGGTTGGTCACGCAGCGTTGATACCGGTATAGATCGGGGCGGTCGAGGATTGGTCATGAAAGCTCCACCTTACCCTGTCTTTCTCAACTGTCATGACGGCTGAAGCAAGGGTGTTCTCGTGATCCGGATCATCACACATGCTGCGATGGATCGGCAGACCAGCCCCACCAGTGTCGCGCAAAATCCGCAAGGGCGCGGTGGTCGGATCGGCCAGCAATTCATCCGCGCGGCGCTGGCGATCAGACGAAGACTGGGTGATCACCTGCGCAAGTGGCAGGTGCAAAGCGTGGTTCGCATGGGCAGACGGCATAGTGATCTGTTGGTGCGAAAACATGCCGCCGCCGAATTCCACGCTGTGCAATGTGTCATCCCCGGCTTGCGCCAGAGTGAAATGAAACCCGCCACACTGATTCTCACGGGCCAGAAGGTCGATTGCCTCTGCGGTTGTGGAGCAACGCAGCACTGCGCGGCCAAGTACCATCCGCGGAATCTCAGGTCGGGCATCGCGTAGACGCAGATTGTTCACCGCCTGTGCGAGACCAGTGCTTGTCACCGCGAATGTGTGACCGGGAAGCGAGCCGGGGTAGCAACAGGCCACGAACCCGGCACCTTTGGCGTCGGACACTTGCGCAATAAAGCAACTGCCCCGCAACTCTGGCAGACCATCTTCATTATGCGCAATCACCGGAGAGGTGCCCGGCATCTGCACTGTCGTGCAGCCATCGGGAACGTTCGACATCAAATCGCCGCGACAATTCCACGCCATGACCTGCGAAAAAGGCAGCTCCAACCCATCTGCCAGCCCTTGCAGTTCTTCATGAATATCGGGGAAAAGCGCCTTCGTGCGTGCGGCGAGGGCCGCGACTACCGGATCATGGCGTGCATCCGTGACGGCTTGCCAGTATTCCAGCGCGCGCAGACGCTCTTGCACAGCGGTGCGCCCAGCGCGACCAAGCGCCAGCCCGATGTCATATGGCTGGCCAGTGGCACGCACCCAGCCCAGTTCAGCGACACCTGTTTCAGACATGCTGCAGAAAATCCTTCATCCGGTCATTGGGCGGGTTGTCGATGACATCACGCGGCGTTCCGTCCACGGCTATCTTGCCATGCTCCATGAAGATCAGGCGCGTACCGACCTGTTTGGCAAAGCCCATCTCATGTGTGACCACCACCATTGTCATGCCTTCGCCAGCAAGCGCGCGCATCACGTTCAGGACTTCCTGCTTCAATTCCGGATCCAGAGCCGAAGTGGGCTCGTCAAACAACATGACCTTTGGCTTGATCGCCAGCGCCCGCGCGATGGCCACACGCTGCTGCTGTCCCCCCGACAATTCCGAGGGCTCATGATTTGCCTTCTCGGCAAGCCCAACCTTGGCCAGCAACTCTTTTGCAAGTTCGCGGGCATCGCTGCGGCTTAATCCCCGCACTTGCTGCGGTCCGAAAGCCACGTTCTGCAGCGCGGTCATTTGTGGAAACAAGTTGAACTGCTGAAACACCATACCCGCTTCCTGACGGATTTCGCGCATCACCTTGTTACCGCCCAACACGCTCATACCATTGACGATCAGATCACCGCCTGTGATCTGCTCCAACCCGTTGATGCAGCGCAAAAGGGTTGATTTGCCAGACCCTGACGGGCCGACCAGCACGACGACTTCGCCCTTATGGATGTCCAGATCAACTTCATCCAGCACCTTGAGAGGGCCGAAATGCTTGGACACATTGCGAAACTGAATGATGGCGTCGTTCATAGGATCCTCATACGTTTTTCAATCATCCGAAGCGCCAGCGACAGCACACCCGTCATGATCAGATACATGATCGCAACCGCTGTCCAGATTTCCACAGCCCGAAAGTTCGCGGCCATGATTTCCTGGCCGGTACGCGTCAACTCACCTACCCCGATCACGATAAACAGCGATGTATCTTTCAAACTGACAATGAACTGATTGCCCAACGGTGGAATAAGCCGACGGAACGCCAGAGGTCCGACAATGTGAACAATGACCTTCCAGCGCGGCAGTCCAATCGCCAACCCTGCTTCTGTAAGTCCCTTGGAAATGGACAATACCGCCCCGCGCACGATTTCAGCGATATATGCACCGGCGTTGATCACAATGGCCAGAATTGCCGTCGTCATCGGATCGATACGGATCGAGGCCAGCACCGGAAGCGCGAAATAGAGGAACATGACCTGCACGACGATAGGTGTGCCACGGATGACCTCGATATAGACGAAAGCAATCGCGTTGATCAGTGCATTGCCATAGGCGCGCATCAGCCCGGCGATTGCACCTAGGATAACGCCCCCAAGAAGACCGACTACCGTAATATGAATCGTGACTTGCGCACCTTTGATAAGCTGCGGAATGAAATCGAGAATGATCAGCCAATTGACTTCCATGAGCGCCCCTCGTGATTGGTCTATTCAGTTGTCGGTCAGTCCGGACGGGACAAGAAAGCCTTGCCCCGTCTGGACCTCTGCCTCACAAGGCTCAATTGCTCGGTGGGGTGGTTCCGAACCATTTCATGTAGATTTCGTCATAGCGACCATCTTCACGCATATTGGCCAGCGCCTGATTGACAGGCTCGACCAGTTCGGACCCTTTGGGAAAGCCAATGCCATATTGATGTGCCATCATCTGTTCACCCACAGCCTTGACGGCGCCGTCGCCAGCAGTGGCAATATAATACAGTACATTCGGGGTATCATGCATCGCCGCATCAACCCGCCCGGTGCGCAATTCCAGATAGGCATTATCGATATTCGGGAACTGGCGCAGGGTTGTGTCAGTGAAATTATCGCGCGCGTAGTCAGCCGCCGAGGTTCCCGTCCTAACAGCCAGGGTCTTACCCGCCAGATCAGCTGAGCTTTCAATCTCACTGTCAACAGGAACCATGATCAGAAACCCGCTGTCATAATACCCGTCAGAGAAATCGATGACTTCAGCGCGATCCTCGCGGATCGTGATGCCGGCGAGCGCGACATCGACCTGACCGGTCTGCAGGCCGGGGATAATGCCGTTGAAGTCCATCGGGCGCAGTTCAAATTCCAGTCCCAGCTCGTCTGCGATGGAGTTCCACATATCGATGTCAAAACCGACATACTCGCCATCCTGCATGAACTCGAAAGGAACGAAAGCCGTATCAGTCGCAACGACGAGCTTGTCGGCAAGTGCCGAATTGACGCCGAGCGCGAGTGCTGCGGCTGCGAAGAATGAAAGGGTGCGTTTCATGGTGACTCCCTGCTGCTTTGTTTGTGCAAATTTAAAACATATCATGTACACATGATGCAAATATGTTTGCACACTCTGCAGCACAAGGCAAACTGAATCATTTCAGCGCGCAAAATCCGTCTGGATGGCGCGCTGAAAGGGGCGTTTTCAGATTACATGGGGAGGGCGGTAGTCTGGCTTTCAGCCTGGCATAGCAAGGGCGGCGGGCAAATCTGCAAGCCTTTGTGTGATATCATCATCCTGTGGGCCGTTGGTGCTTTTAAGCAAGAAACCCAGCGTAAGATACATGCCGACTGTCGCCATCAAATCCAGCAAGCCTTTTCGCCCGACCACCGCCTCAATCGCTTTCATCTGGTCAGGCGACAGCCGTGCATTATCAACAAGCGCATCCACAGCGCCCGCCAATAGCGCATCATCCGGTGCCATCTCCAGAACTGATCCGCGCATGCTTCTGATTTGCGCGTCACTCAAGCCCGCATCAAGGCCGCGGATCACATGCTGACCCCACTCATAGTCACAGTCGAGCCTGCATGCGAGGCGCAGAATCACCACTTCGGCGCGCTGGCGACCCAGAGCATTGTTCCGAACGACATGCATTCGCAAATCGGCCCAGGCGCGCAACAAGTCGGGATGATGCGCCATCAGACGATAAACATTCAGTTGCCCTGCGAATCCATCTCTCATATCGGCAATTTCAGCCGGCCACTCGGCATCTGTCAGGGGCGCGAAGTTCATTTGTGCAACGCGGCATCAACCGCTTCAGCCAGTCGCCCTGTAATTTCAGCCAGATCAGCTTCGGTCACTATGAACGGCGGCGCAAGCAACACATGATCGCCGCGAACCCCGTCAATCGTGCCGCCCATCGGATAGACCATAAGCCCGCGCGCCATCGCCTCGGACTTGATCTTGGCATGCAGCTTGCGCGACGGATCGAAGGGGGCTTTGGTGTCGCGATCAGCCACAAGTTCGATCGCCTGAAACAGACCCCTACCCCGGATATCACCCACATGATTGTGCTGGCCAAAAGCAGCCTGCAATTGCGCATTCAGCACCGTGCCCATGGCCTGCACATTTGCAAGCAGGTTGTCGCGCGCGATCACCCGCTGCACGGCCAGCCCAGCCGCCGCCGCCATTGGATGGCCCATATAGGTGTGACCATGCTGGAAAAACCCGGTACCGCCCGCGAAAGCATCAAAAATCTTGCGGCTCAGAAGCGTGGCCCCGATGGGTTGAAAGCCACCGCCCAACCCCTTGGCAACCGTCAGAAGGTCTGGCGCGATCCCATCATATTCGCAGGCATAGCGATAGCCTGTCCGCCCCATGCCGCACATCACTTCATCCAGGATCAGCAAAACCCCGTAGCGATCACAGATCGCGCGAATGCGCTTGAAGTAGTCAGCAACCGCAGGAACTGCGCCAGCCGTGGCCCCCACCACTGGTTCTGCGATGAAGGCCGCAACTGTGTCGGGGCCTAGCTCCAGAATCTTCGCCTCCAGTTCACCGGCCGCGCGAGCTGCATAGTCCGCATCGGTTTCGCCCTCATGCTGTTCACGATATGCGAAACAGGGCGCGATGTGATGCGCCTCCATCAAAAGGGGCTTGAACTGCGCACGCCGCCATTCGTTGCCGCCTGCGGCAAGCGCACCTAGCGTGTTGCCATGATAGCTTTGCCGCCGCGCGATGATATGTCGGCGCTGGGGCTGACCGGTTTCCGTGAAATACTGACGCGCCATTTTCAGAGCTGCTTCTACCGCCTCGGACCCGCCTGACAGCAGGTAGACATGCTCCAACCCTTCAGGTGCGCCAGCAATCAGGTTATCTGCCAGTTCCTCAGCCACTTCCGTAGTGAAAAAACCTGTATGCGCATAGGCAAGCTTGTCCAGTTGTGCATGCAGCGCCGCGATCACATCCGGATGTGCATGCCCCAGACAAGACACCGCAGCCCCGCCAGAAGCGTCGATATAGGTCTTGCCCTGATCATCCGTAAACGAAATCCCGGACGCACTGACAGCGCGGCGCGGGGGCGTGTGAATCGAGCGGTGCAGCAGATGTGTCATGGTATCTCTCAGCCTTTCGAGGGGTGATAGGTGTTGAAGGCAGCAAGCTGGCGGTCCAGACCGTCAAGCCTGGCCAGCAGTGCAGGATCATCGCCGCGCGCGACAAGTGCGACCAGACATTCAGCAAGCGCAAATGCAGGTGCCATGCTGTGCAAGAACGATGCACTGTCGGTTGGAACGATCAAGGCCGGATCGCCTTGTGAAATCAATGGGGACAGGGGTGAATCCGTCAACGCAACTACGCGCAGACCAAGCGCACGCGCCTGCATGACCGCTTCGACGACAGCACGCGTGTAAGGCGCCACCCCACAGACAAACAGCACATCAGTATCTCGCGCCTGTGCAAAAGCGTCAAACCCTACACCGCCGACGCCATCAAGCAGAATCGCCCGATCAGAGATCAACGAAAGCGCATACCAGACATGCCACGCCACAGCGTGACTGGACCGCATTCCAAGGCTGAAGACGCGCTTGGCCTGCCCAATCAAAGCGGCGGCCCGCACCAGTGCGGCCAGCGTCGGCGGGTCGGCGAGGGCACCAACCTGCGTCGCGCAGTGTTGCACCATCGCCTGCGCCGCAGCTTCATGCGTACCAGCATGAAGCTTGTTGCGCCGCGCAGCCGTCGCAACAAGACCCGGCTGCCGTGTATGCCGCAGCGCGTCAGCATGCAGGGCGCGCACAGTGTCATAGCCGTCATACCCTAGCGCCTGCGCAAGCCGCGTCATAGTCGCGGGCTGAACCCCTGCCCGCCCTGCCTGTTCACGCATGGATAACAGCGCCACATCATGAGGATGCGCCTCGATCCAGCGTGCAGCCTTCTGCAACTGCGCAGGCAGGCTGTCGAATCGCGCGGCAAGAGTTTGAGCGAAAGGCACCATCATACGAAAACCCTAGCACACTTGAGGCGCTTTGCAACAAATGTTTTATTAAATGATCTATATGTTTCATTCGCTTCCTGATCGCACCACGAGGCGAGCATTGACATTCAAGTTCGAGCCGGGCGCGGGCGACAGATCGAGGGACACCGCACCTCACGACGCAGGCACTCATTTCCTGGAGGGTAATCCCTCTATTAAATGAAACCTTCTCGTATTTGGTGATCAGTGATGCGCTGACAGTATCAATCAGTGGTGCTTTGCTGCTCGTTTCGGACAAGACAGAAATGCAGGCAGAAACAATCTGCCGCGTCGATGAAGATGCATTGATGGTCTTGGGCCAGAACTGATTTTCCAGTGTCTTGCGCCGCGCTGGCACTACATGAACAAGCAGCCTACCCGACATAACCGGATTTTTGGGCGGATAGGCATTTATAACTCCGCACGGCACTAAGCGGGCAGTCAGGCTGCGGCCAAAAGACAGGGTATGTCAGACGCTCTAAACGCGTTTACATGCTCAGTCTGCTGGCTGGAACGCGAAAGCTGCCGCAGGCTCAAACAGCGCCGATACTTCACCAGACAGGATGCGCTCCATATCGAGGCCAAGGTCCAATTTCTGAATTTCCGCCCCCTCAGAAAGGTCCAGCGCATCAAGATCGACCCAGAACACACTGGGCGAGATCACGGATTCCACATAGTAACGCTTGTCCTTGTGATCAGCGACTACGCGCCACCGCGTCGTAGACAGGTTCGGCTGATCTGCGATCGAAATACCCCAAGGCACAGAGGTCTGACGGATCACACTGAACACCGCCGCAGCGGCAATGCGTGGATCATCGCTTTGGACGACCGAATTGATGTAAAAATTCGCCCGAACAAAACGGTCCGACGCGCGCACTGTCCCTGGCATGAATTCGCGCGGATTGACGCCGTCCCAGTATTCCAGCACGGCGAGTTGACGGTCAAAAGTGGGCTCGTTGGTCATGACCTGATAACTGCGATCATGCCAGATAACCATTTCTCCATTGACGAATTCCAAGATGGCACTGTCCCCCGTCGCGTCCGACATCGACAGATGCACAGTTGCCGCCCGCCCTGGCGGGCCAACGGGCACTTCGCCACCAGCCACCAAAACAGGGTTTGTCTGCAGGTCTTCGACAGCCTCTGCAACCGTAGCATAACGATCCAACAAATATTGTGGAAACACAGACAAGGAAATCAGGGGCGTTTGGCCATCATCTTCGGGGTATGTCGCTTCGACTTCCCATTGCAGGTTCACATTCAGTCCGGCTTCATTCAAGCCATCAGCGGTCGAGATGTCGTAGCCTGTTGTGATGAGGCTGCCATATTCAGCCACCCATTCCACCGAGCGTTCTCCCGCTGCTCCGTGACGCGCGACCCCGCGCGGCATGGCCCACAGGTTGCTGATCATCGGCAGCTTCCAGTCCATACTTCGCCCAGTCAGGATGCGGTCGTCAGGACCAAGATACACAGCGCGGGTACAGGCTGCCGCTATGTCTGCCGCCAAAAGCGCACCAGCGCAGATCACGGCAGGGAGTGTGTTGGTCCACAGCGACATGACAATCCTCCTGAATGTTATACTGTAGCACAGTATATGAACCACTGCGTCTGGCTAGCCCTAGAAACGCAGGGTCGCGCCAATGATGGGGCCGCTCATACGCATATCGAACTTCGTGCCACCGTCGCGATAATCAACATGCAAGTGCCGATACCCGACAGAAAGGAATACATTCTCACGCATCTGGTAGTTTACAGTGCCCAGAAGTTGCGCCGTTCTACGCGAACCGACACCAAAGCCACCCACATCCGCATAGAGCAGCGCGGACCACCC
>SKGU01000166.1 GCA_007117255.1 Natronohydrobacter sp.
AGGCGTGACTTTTCTGAGCAGGTGACAGGCTTGCGCGCGTGCCCATGCCATCCCTGCACGCAAGGCCGTGCCTATGCGGGGGAAAGGGCGATGTGCGTCGTGCAGCCGTCATTGCAGTTCCTGTTGTGCTGCGCAGGCGCAGCCTGTGACGTTCGCCCGGCCTTCCGATATGAGAATGCGCGGGCATGTGCAGCCTTGCGGCCGATCCATCTGCGAGGGGCGAAGCGGGGCAACAGCGCGCCAGTCAGCCTCAAGCAGCGAAATTCGCTCGGGTGCTCTGGCCGGGCCAGAGACGCCTTTACTTGTACACCATAGTTGCCTTTGGGCGTAAAAGACAATCACCAAATTCGTGCAAGCCCCTTATCAGGCGCTTCAACGCTGGAAACTTGACCAGATTCAGCGGTTTTCCAACCCCGCGGCAGTGCGACCGGCGCGAAGTTCATCGGCATCGGTCTCGATCAAATCGATGAGCTCTGCAAAGCTCTGACGCGACTGGACGTGAATCTCCGGAAACGCAGCCACAGGCGTAAGCGGGTCAGGTGTTTGCGCGTCATGGCGCATGACCGCGCGCAATGTGGCAACCAGCCAGTCGATATCGCCAAAAGCCCATTCATTGATCACGGGTCCCGATATGGCCAACATCGACGCAAACAGTGCCCTATCCTGATCGGGTGGGAGATCGGGTCGCGCCGTGATGTAGCGTCGCCAGCGCAGTTGGGCAAAATAGAACAGATACGCGCCCTCTTCACGCGCGCCCTCATCAAAATGCACGACCGCAGCCGTGAGCATTTCTGCCGGATGCGCGGGCGACAATGCTGCAGCGACAGCTTGGGCGCGCGAAAGCGGGTCGGCTTGCGCAGGTGAAACCACAAGTTGAAGAACAACCACAAGAACGATGCATAGACCCTTGAAAGGGCTATACATAATCGCCGCGCACCAACCCGTACTTCGCCATCTTTTCATTCAATGTCCGGCGCGGCAGGCGCAGTTCTTCCATGACGGATGTGATCGAGCCTTTGTGACGGCGCATCGTGTTGTCAATCAGCATCCGCTCAAACGCCTCGACATGCTCTTTCAACGGCTTGCCTTCGGTCGTCATCGCTTCTGTCGTGGCCTCGTTATCGGCCATGATCAGTGACATCAACGCGCCCTCCTCGCGCCTGCTTTGCAACACCGCCCGTTCGGCGATATTGACCAGCTGGCGGACATTGCCCGGCCAGGGCGCCTGCAAAAGCTGCGCCGCTTCTGGCATCGACAATTCGGGGGCAGCGCAGCCATATTCATCGGCGAAACGATCCAGATAGGTTGCAAACAGCGCCAGAATATCCTCGCCGCGCGTGCGCAGCGGTGGCAACGTGATCTTATGCGCGTTCAACCGATAGAACAGATCCGGGCGCAAGGCGTCCTCGATGGTCTGATCAGCGCGATGCGTGTTGCAGACTGCGACGATGCGCGTCTCTGCCGGGGTTCCAAGTTCATTGATCAAACCCAGCAGCCGCGCCTGCATCGGCTCTGACAGGCTTTCGATATCCTCCAGCACCAGCGTCCCGCCACGCCCCTCCTCGACCAGCGGCTTGCCAATACTGTCTTCCGCTGGCCCAAACAGCCGCGCGGCCAAAGCCTCGTCAGACAACCCGGCGCAACTGATGCTCACCAGCTTGCGCCCGGCCCGCGCACCCACAGCATGCAGGGCATGCGCCACCAGCGTCTTGCCCGTGCCAGTTTCGCCGTCAATCAGCACATGGCCATCCGCCTGCCCGATATCGAGAATATCCTCGCGCAAGCGTTGCATCACCTCGGACGCGCCGACCAGCCGTTTCATGATCGTGCCGCCATCGGACAGCTCATTGCGCAGGGCGCGGGCCTCCAGCGCAAGCGAACGCTTCTTGACGGCTTTCTCGGCCAGAGCCATCATCTTTTCAGGATTGAACGGCTTTTCCAGAAAGTCGAACGCCCCAAGACGCATGGCTTCCACGGCAATCGGAACATCGCCATGACCCGTGATCATGATGACCGGGATTGTGCTGTCCAGTGCCACAAGCTTTTTCAGAAGCGCCATGCCATCGACATTCGGCATCCGGATATCCGTGATCACCACACCGGGAAAATCCGCGCCAATCGCGGCCAGTGCTTCCTGACCATCTGCATAGGTTTCCGTGGTGAAGCCCGATAGCGCCAGCCATTGGCTGATCGACTGGCGCATATCCTGTTCATCATCGACAATCGCAACGCGCATTTGACGGCTCATGCCTGTTCTTCCTTCCCTAGAGTTTCGCGCCAATGACGCCGAACATCATGTCTGTTCAAGCTTCGCATGCGCAAAACGGCGTTACTCGGCGGCATCTTGCTGTATCCCGTGACGCGGAAATTCGACTTCGAACAGCGCGCCGCCCTCAGGCGCATTCACCGCCGTCAACCGCCCGCCATGATCCTTGACGATCCCTGACGAGATCGCAAGACCCAGCCCGACCCCCTTGCCCGCCGGCTTTGTGGTGAAGAATGGCTCAAACAGGCTGTCGATATCCGCAATGCCCGACCCGTTGTCGCGCACTGTCAGCTTGGCGGTTTCACCCTGGCTGATGATAACATCAATCTGAGGACTGTTGGCACCCTGCGTGGCATCCACCGCATTCCGCACAAGGTTCAGGATCACCTGCTCCACACGCACTGTATCGCCAAGGATCATGACAGGTTCCGGCGGAACCGTTCGGATCACCAGAACGCGGCTGTCGCGCAAAAGCGGCTCCATCATCGTCAGCGCATCAGCCAGACAAGTGCGCAGATCGATAGGTGCGAAAGCTTCACCGCCTTTCCGGGCAAAAGACTTCAATGTACGCGCAATTGTGCCCATGCGATCAATCAGATCATCAATGCGTTGGAACGAGGCCAGCGCCTCTTCCGAGCGCTTGGCGCGCAACAACAAGCGCGCGCCCGCCAGATACGTCTTCATCGCCGCAAGCGGCTGGTTCAATTCATGGCTGACAGAGGCCGACATCTCCCCCAGACTGGCCAGTTTCGAGCTTTGCGCCAAGGTCTGTTCGGCCACGGCGAGGTCTTTTTGCATCCGCAACCTAGCTGCAATTTCGCGTTGCAGACGCGCATTGAGCGCGCGCAAATCCTGACTTTCCTGCTGAAACTGCGCCGATTGCAGCCATGCCCGGCGGCTCAGGATGTAGAATACCAGCGCCAACAACAATGCAAACCCCGTCAGCATCAACGCCAGGGCCCCGTTCACGCTTTCGCGCACAGAATCGTAGCGCGTGAAACTGACCAGCCGCCAGCCCCGGAAAGGCACGCGCACTTCGGATTGCAGCACCGCTTCGCCGCGCACAAAGGCATCCGGCGGGGTCTGCGCCCAGTCAGCGGTCGCGCGCAGCGCGCGGGCAATGGCCGAGGGCGCATCGCGCAGGGCCAGCGCTTCATCGAGCGTGCGCCCCCGCCAACGGGGTTCTGTTGCGAGGATAATCCGCCCGCTTGAATCCATCAGCGCCACGGCATCAGCAAATCCCGCCCAACTGCGCTCGAATTTCGTCAAATCCGCGCCCACAACCACCACGCCAATCACATCACTGCCCTGCCGCACCGAGCGGGAAAAGGAAAAGCCGAAGCCTCCGCTGTCCAGCTCCTGCACCAGAAACACTGTGTCGGACGCCCTGCGCGCGTCTACGAATGTCGCCTCATTTCCACGGTTCTTGCCCAACTGGTTACGATCCGTCGCGCCCACAACGCGGCCATTATTGTCCAGAAGTTCGATCGAAGCCGCGCCGATCTCTGTCTGTAGATCGATCAGCCGCTGCGAAGTTGTCGCGAAGCTGCTTTCCTGCAATGCAGCGATCAGATCCGGGTCACGCGCCAGCAGCAGTGGAACGACCGAATTGCGCTGCAACTCGGACTGAATGTTACCCGAATAAAGCACCAGACGCAGCTCAGCGCGGTTGCGCGTAGAATCGGTGAAGTTCTCGGACAGAAACGCATTCAGAAACCAAGTGCTTATGAGCGCCACAAGAACCAGCGCACCCACGACCAAGCGCCCCCATAAGGGGATGCCCAGAATGCTGGCGCGGCGGTTATCTAGGTTGGGCGGACTGGCCATAGGCGCGAGAATATGGCGATTGACGCCGTCGCTCAAGCCTTCCGCGATGGGGCGCGTCTCAGGCGGGCGCAAAGGCGCTCATCAACCCATCAAACATGGTCCGGCCATCAGTACTGCCGTGGATAGATGCAAAGGCGCGTTCGGGATGCGGCATCATGCCCAGCACCCGGCGGTTTTCCGACAGAATGCCGGCGATATCCTCCATCGAGCCATTGGGGTTCTGCCCATAGCGGAATGCCACGCGCCCCTCTCCGTTCAGCCGCGCAAGCGTGTCGGCATCAGCGGTGTAGTTACCATCGTGATGCGCAATCGGGATTTGCAACTCTGCCCCTTCGCCATAGGCGCAGGTGAACGGACTGTCAGTTGTTTCAACCCGCAGGGCCACAGTGCGGCAGATGTATTTCAGCCCCGCATTGCGCAGCAGCGCACCGGGCAACAGGCCCATCTCAAGCAACACCTGAAACCCGTTGCAGATGCCCAGCACATGCCCGCCCCGGTCGGCGAATCCCGCAATCGCCGCGCCAATGGGCGAGCGTGCGGCAATCGCACCGCAGCGCAGATAATCCCCGAAGCTGAACCCACCTGGCACGCCCACGATATCAGTGCCTTCGGGCAGCGCCGTGTCTTTATGCCAGACACGCGTGACATCGGCCCCGGCCTGCTCGAACGCCATAGCAAGATCGCGGTCGCAATTCGATCCGGGAAACGTGATGACAGCAGCTTTCATGGCGCGGCACTCCGGTCAAAGGGATTTGCCGCAGCCCTTAGCGCGAATGCCGCGTCTGCGCAAAGGAAAAACCCCGGCAAGCCAGCATCAACACCCGCATGGTTTCATCTTGCCAGAAATACTCCGGGGGGCGGCGCCGCAGGCGACCGGGGGCAGCGCCCCCCTACCCCGCAAAATCCGAAATCACCGCCACGCCGGGTGCCATGGGGCCATCGAACAGCGCCAGTTCCGCGCCCGCCTGCGACAAACCCACCTCGCGCGCGATCATCGGCATGAAATCCACCAGCCCCGCATCGATCATCCCCAGAAGCGAGGGGTATTTATGCGCAGGCATCCCCCGTGTGCCGTAAAGCGCAAGGTTTTTCTGATAGATCGCGGTCATGTCCAGCTCCATCCGCGCATGTGGCCCCGATGGCATGCCGACCTGCACATGCCGCCCCAGCGGACGCAGACAATGCAGTGACGCATTCGTCGTCTGCGCAATCCCCAGCGCTTCGACCGAGACATGCGCGCCGCCGCCGGTCAGATCGCGGATCGCTTCGGCCACATCACCCTCGCGCGCATCCAGCACCGCATCGGCACCAAGCGTTTTCGCATGGTCCAGCTTTTCCGGCACGATATCCACAGCAATCACCCGCGCCCCCAGCGCACGCCCCAGAATCAGCGTGGCCAGCCCGATCCCACCCGTGCCATGCACTGCCAGCCACTCGCCGGGGCGCAGCGCGGCGCGGTCGGTCAGCGCATGAAAGGCCGTTGTCACACGACACCCAAGCCCAGCCGCCAGCACAGGCGACATGCCGTCGGGCAGGCGTGCAAGGTTATGGGCATGCGGCACGCTGATGAAATCGGCAAATGCGCCCGGTTCCACGAAACCGGGCAAGCGCTGATCCGGGCAAGTGTTGGACACCCCCGACCGGCAGGCCGGGCATGACCCGCAGGCCAGAATGAAGGGGGCAATCACCTTGTCGCCCACAGACCAGCCAGAACGCGGCCCGGCTTCGACCACTTCGCCGCAATATTCATGCCCTGGGATCTGCCCCGGCTTGACGCGCGGGTGATGGCCCACCCATCCATGCCAGTCAGAGCGACAGATGCCGCAGGCCAAAGTCTTCAGCACGACGCCATCTTCCTCGCAAACCGGGTCTGCGAGGGTCTCGACGCTCAGGTCTTTGCGATATTCTCTAAGAACGGCAGCGCGCATCTTTTTCCCCGTCACAAATCTGTGACGGATGCTGCCCGCCCCCGTGAGAAAGGTCAAGCCTCAGGCGGGTTCGACGCGGTAGGATTCGATGACCGTATTGGCGAGCAATTTTTCACACATCTGACGCGCGGCGTCTTCCGCTTTTGCCGCGTCAGTCTCTGCCAGGTCCAACTCAATCATCTTGCCTTGACGAACAGAATTGACACCCTCGAAGCCAAGCGCGCCCAGCGCATGACGGATCGCCTCGCCTTGCGGGTCCAGAACGCCGGATTTCAGGGTCACAAATACACGATACTTCATGGTCTCGAACACCCCTTCAGTTCATCAGCTTGGGTTTTGTAATCGGCGTAGGTGATTTTGGCATGACACCCAACCTGCGCGCGACCTCCGAATAAGCATCTGCCAGATTGCCCAGATCGCGCCGAAATACATCCTTGTCCAGCTTTGCGCCAGTTTTCATATCCCACAAACGGCACGAATCAGGGCTGATTTCATCAGCCACCACAAGGCGCTGCATGTCTCCGTCAAACTGACGTCCGATCTCGATCTTGAAATCCACCAGCTTGATGCCAACCGCCATCATGACACCCGACATGAAATCATTCACGCGCACTGCGAGGGCAACCATATCATCAAGATCCTGATGGCTGGCCCAGTTGAACGCCAGGATCTGATCTTCCGACACAAGCGGATCGCCCAGCGCATCGTCCTTGTAGTAGAATTCGATGATCGGGCGCGGCAATGGCGTGCCTTCCTCGATCCCCAGACGTTTGGACATTGATCCGGCAGCGATATTGCGCACCACCACTTCCAGCGGAATGATTTCAACTGCGCGGATAAGCTGCTCACGCATGTTGATGCGCTTGATGAAATGCGTCGGCACTCCAATCTGGCCCAGACCCGTCATGAAAAATTCAGACAGCAGGTTGTTCAATACACCCTTGCCTTCGATCACATCACGCTTTGCAGCGTTAAAGGCGGTCGCATCATCCTTGAAGTACTGCACCATGGTGCCCGGTTCAGGCCCTTCATACAGGATCTTGGCCTTGCCCTCATAGATCTTGGTGCGGCGTGCCATGATGTTCTCCGGTGCTGTTGGATGGTGGCGGCAGGTGTCGCTGCCCTATAGCCCGTCCCTGCCCCCAGAGCAAGGCAGGCTGTTTGCGCACCCAGAATGAGCATTTGACCTTGCAGCGCTTGCCCCCACAGGCCATATCACAAGAGAACTCTTTGATCAGGCGACGAGGCGAGACATGACCACTTTCAACGACCGCGAACGCGCATTCGAAAACAAATTTGCACATGATCAGGAAATGGTTTTCAAGGCCATTGCCCGGCGGAACAAGAAAACCGGACTCTGGGCGGCAAGCCTTCTGGGCAAGACCGGCGCAGATGCTGAATCCTACGCGATGGAAGTGATCCGCGCCGATTTCGAAGAGGCCGGTCACGAAGACGTGGTGCGCAAGCTGACAGCAGACCTTGGCAATCTCGCGGATGACACGACAATCCGCGCCAAGATGGCCGAATTCCTGTCCGAGGCGAAGGCGGAGCTTTCCGAAGGCTGATCCTCGCCTGCCCGAAAGGAAGCAGGACTTTGGCGGAAGCGCTGACATTTATCGAACGCTCAACATGTCCGGTCTGCGACAGCGCCGACGCGGATGTATTATGGTCTGGCAAGCTGGACGATGCAGATGTCATTGCCCGGCTGTCCGAATATTCCTATTCCGGGCCATGGCGCACACAGATTGTCGGGCAGACGTTCTGTCTTTGCCAATGCGCTCGCTGTTCCATGAAATGGCATCGCCATGTGATTGACGACAGCGCTGTTGCCACGGTCTATGGCACATGGGCAGATGCAGAACAGGCAAAACGCTTTGAAGCCGCCCATGTGACCAGCAAGCATGATCGCAAGGCGATGCGGGTCCAGATGGCGAAACTCGTGTTGCGGCTGGACCACCTGGCCGAACAAGGTGCGCGGCCCATGCGTCTGCTGGATTTCGGGTGCGGTGACGGGGATTTCCTGAGCGTCGCGCGCGCAATGGGTGCAGATGCGCTTGGAATAGATGTCAGTGCCTCGCGCACGCAGGCCGCGCGGGGTGACGGGCTGACAATCCTGCCCGATCTGGAAGCGCTCGATGCACAAGACGGCCCCCCGCTTGACGCGGTGGTCTTGTCACAGGTGCTGGAACATATCGCTGCACCTAAATCGTTGTTGCGGGCGCTGCACCAAAGACTGCGTCCGGGCGGCGTCCTGTTTGTGGCCGTCCCCAATACGAAGGGGGTGTCTGTTCCGCAGGATTTCCATGAGTTTACACTTGTGCAGCCCGTTGAGCATATGAACGCCTTCACGCCAGACACTCTGCGCCAGATCGGGCGCAATACAGGCTTCTTACCACTGCGCCGCCCTGCTGCCTTTGTCACCACCAAACCAACCGATGCGTTGCGCAGCGCTGCCAACTGGATTCATGATCCTAAAACAACCGATGTCTTTTTCAGGGCAGTTGAAGCTACAACACCGACCAAGCGTGAATCGCTTTCATGATCCTCATGCAGGATATGAAATTGCCTCAAGCGCCAGACTGTGCGAGGTCACGCTCGAACCTTCGCGCGCGAGTCGCGCCGAAAAGCCATGCGGGAAAGACACAAGATGAGCAATGCATTAAGCGAGATGCTGGCCAGCCGTGACTGGCTGATGGCGGACGGGGCCACCGGGACGAACCTGTTCAACATGGGCCTGCAATCGGGAGATGCGCCGGAGCTGTGGAACGCCGACGCGCCCGATAAGATCCGCGCGCTTTATCGCGGCGCTGTCGAGGCCGGATCAGACCTGTTCCTGACCAACACATTCGGCGGCAATGCCAGTCGGTTGAAACTGCACGACGCGCAGGCGCGCGTGCATGAGTTGAACCGCCTGGGTGCTGAAATCGGGCGCGAAATCGCCGATGCCAGCGGGCGCAAGGTTGTGGTCGCTGGCTCTGTCGGGCCAACGGGCGAGATCATGGCGCCGATGGGGTCACTCACACACGAACTGGCCGTCGAGATGTTCCACGAACAGGCCGAAGGTCTGAAAGCGGGCGGTGCGGATGTGCTTTGGGTCGAGACCATCTCGGCCCCCGAAGAATACAAGGCCGCCTCCGAGGCCGCAGCCTTGGCGGGCATGCCCTGGTGCGGGACCATGAGCTTTGACACAGCCGGGCGCACGATGATGGGCATGACCTCGGCCGCGATGGCGCAGATGGTG
>SKGU01000348.1 GCA_007117255.1 Natronohydrobacter sp.
CCTCAGACGCGCGCAGCGCCGCGCAGAGATCACGCGGGGCTGTGTGGGTGTGCCATTCGGGGCCACGGCTGGCCTGATGATGGGCGATGCGTTCGGCCATCTCGTCATCCCAGGCTTCAGCGGTGGCGATATAGCTGGCGGGTTGACCAAAAGCGCGCGTACGCGCTTCGGCCAGACGGCTTTTGCCGGACCGCGCGCCACCAATGTAGAACAGGATCCGTGCCATGCTGCCCCTTGCCCCTTTGCGCATCGTAAAGCAGATAAGGGGCGCGGGCTTCAAGGAGAAAGACACATGATGCAGCGGGCGCGACTGAAGATGATCCGCCATGCGCCTGCGCTGCATGGCGGCGCGCTGGCCGGGCGGCGCGATGTCGCGGCTGATATCAGCGACCGCGCAGGGCTGGCGGGGTTGCGGCAGGCGCTTGCAGGTCAGGGCCGGGTGATTTCCAGCCCGGCGCTTCGGTGTCGGCAGACCGCGACAGCGCTTTTTCCGCGCGCAGAGCTGACACAGGATGCGCGGCTGTGGGAGCAGGATTTCGGCGCATGGGAGGGCGTGGCCTTTGACGCGTTGCCCGATCTGGGGCCGCAAAGCCGCGCCGATCTGGCTGCGCATTGCCCGCCGAGTGGCGAGAGCTTCGCGGATGTCTGCGCGCGGGTCGGACCAGCCCTGCAAGAGATCGCAGCGCTTGGGGATGCGGTGATTGTCGCCCATGCAGGCGTGATCCGCGCGGGGCTGGCGCTGGCCATGGACACTGTGCCACAGGCGCTGGCCTTTGAGATCGTTCCCCTGTCGCTGACAGAATTGCACTGGCTTGGTGCGCATGGCTGGTCGGTGGCTTGCGTGAACTGGCGGGTCTGATGCGGGGCAGGGTCACGGTCACAGGGCATTTCGGGGAATGGATGCAAGGGCGACTGGGGCCATCGGGGCCAGTGGTGCTGGTGAGCTTGCCCTGCGCGGCTGTCGGGCTGCATGGTATCTGCCTGCCGGGGCAGGGCCATGTGCAGGGGATGGTTGCGCGGGACGCGCGCGGTTTTCTGCGCGTCCTTGGTCTGCGCCTGCCGGGGCGGGTGCGACTGCGTGCAGGTATTCCGCCCGGTCTGGGCTGTGGCATGTCGACCGCGCGACTGGTGGCGCTGGCGCGGCTGTCGGGCTGGGACGGGCCACCCGCGGTGCTGGCGGGAGCCTGCGTCGCGCTGGAGGGCGCAAGCGATCCGCTGATGTATCCTGCGCCAGAGCGGATGCTCTGGGCCTCGCGTCTGGGGATGAGCCTTGCTGCGTTGCCCGCGCTGCCGCGATATGAATTGCTCGGCGGGTTCTGGGGCGGGCCTGTGCGGACCGATCCACAAGACAACCGCTTTGCTGATATCAGCGATCTGGTGGCAGACTGGCAGGCCGCGACCCGCCTTGCAGCATTTGCCGCTTTGGCGTCAGAAAGCGCGCGGCGCACATTGGCCTTGCGCGGGCCATCTGGTGATCCGACTGCGGCGCTTGCGCGGGATCTGGGCGCGCTGGGATATGTCATCGCGCATACGGGTGCCGCGCGAGGGCTGATCTTTGCCCCTGGAGATGTGCCCGGTGGTGCTGTTGCGCAATTGCGTGCGGCAGGGCTGCGCGGGGTCATCCACCACAAGGGGGGGCAGTGATGAGTTTCGCGGGTATGATGCTGGTGGCACTGGCGCTGGACCTGGCGATTGGCTGGCCTGCCTGGCTATATGCACGGATCGGGCATCCGGTGACATGGCTGGGCGCGCTGATCAGCCTGCTGGAACGGCACTGGAACTTTGGGCGCGCGCGCAAGCCCAAGGGCGTGGCGCTGGTGCTGGTGGTGGTGGGGCTGGCAGCAGGTCTGGGCGCGGGCCTGCAAGCGGCACTGCCGGGCGGCTGGCCGGGTGTGGTGTTGGGCGGCGTGCTGGCATGGCCACTGGTCGCGCTGCGCTCCATGCATGCGCATGTGGCCGCTGTGGCAGGGCCGCTGGAGGCGGGCGATCTGGCGGCCGCGCGCGGCGCGGTGGCCATGATCGTGGGGCGCGATACAACGCAGCTTGATGGCGCGGGCGTGGCGCGTGCAGGTCTGGAAAGTCTGGCCGAGAACACATCGGACGGGATCGTGGCACCAGTGTTCTGGGGGGCTGTTCTGGGCCTGCCGGGGATTGCGGCCTACAAGGCCATCAACACGCTCGATTCCATGGTCGGGCACCGCACAGCGCGGTTTGAGGCGTTCGGCTGGGCCTCGGCCCGGCTGGATGATCTGGTGAACCTGATCCCGGCGCGGCTGACCGGCGCGCTGTTTGCGCTGGTATCAGCGCGCGGGGCAGCATGGCGTTGCATGTGGCGCGACACGGGCAAGCATCGCTCGCCCAATGCGGGCTGGCCCGAAGCGGCGATGGCGGGGGCTTTGGGGGTGCGGTTGTCCGGGCCGCGTGTCTATGGCGACAGGGTTTCACCAGAGCCATGGGTGAATGATGGTGCACCCGACCCGGCGCCGCGCGATTTGCGCCGTGGCTTGCGGGTCTATGCGCGCGCAATGACAGTGATGGCCGTGGCGCTGGCTGTTTTCATGTGACAGCCGGCCCCATCATCGCGGGTGCGTGCAAAGCACACACCCTACAGGCCCGCTCAGAACAGAAGCGATGGCAACCACAGCACCAGACCGGGGAAGATGAACAATAGCGCAATCGCCAGAAGCTGCAGCATCACAAACGGAATTGCGCCCTTGTAGATCATGCCGGTGCTGACCGAATTTGGCGCCACCCCTCGTAAGTAAAACAGCGAGAAGCCGAAAGGCGGTGTCAGGAAGCTGGTTTGCAGATTCACCCCGATCATCACGCCCAGCCAGACTGGATCGATGCCCAGCAGCAGCAGCGTCGGTGCCGTGATCGGCAGCACGATGAAGATGATCTCGAACGTGTCCAGAATGAAGCCCAGCACGAACATGATGATCATCACCACGATCATGGCACCCATTGCACCACCGGGCATCGAGGTCAGGAATTCGCGGACCAGATTGTCGCCGCCCATCTGCCGGAACACGATCGCAAAGACCGACGCACCGAACAGAATGATGAAGATCATCGAGGTGATCACAGCCGTGCGCCGCGCCACTTCGACAAACACGCCAATTGACAGCCGCCAGCGCATAGCCGCAAGCAGCGTCGCGCCTACGGCCCCCACGGATGCCGCTTCGGTCGGCGTGGCAATCCCCCCCAGAATCGAGCCCAGCACTGCGCCAATCAGCAGAAGCGGCGGCACCAGTGCAAAGATGATTTCCTTCCACAGGCCCTTTTTCTCTTCCGGCGGCACCGGGGTCGCCGGGCAGCTTTCGGGATCAAATATCGCCTTGTAAAGGATGTACAGGATATAGAGCGCGACCAGCAGCAGACCAGGTATCATCGCGCCCGCGAACAGATCACCCACCGACACGGTCTTGGGCGCAAAATTGCCAAGGCTCATCTGCACCTGGCTGTTCATGCCCGCGATCATGTCGCCCATGAAGATCAGCACGGTCGAAGGCGGGATGATCTGCCCCAGCGTGCCCGACGCGCAGATCGCGCCCGAAGCCAGCTTCGGATCATAGCCCGCCCGCAGCATCGCAGGCAGCGAAATCAGCCCCATGGTGACAACTGTTGCGCCCACAACCCCGGTCGAGGCCGCCAGAAGCGCGCCCACAAGGATCACCGAAATGCCAAGGCCCCCGCGCATGTTGCCAAACAGTCGACCCATCGTGGTCAGCAATTGCTCGGCGATATTGCTGCGCTCCAGCATCACCCCCATGAAGATGAACAAGGGCACTGCGACCAGAACTTCATTGATCATGTAGCCCGTGTAGCGCCCCGCCAATGCGCGCAGGTTCGACAGATCGAACACCCCGAAATAGAGGCCCAGATAGGCAAACAGCACCGATGTGCCCGCAAGCGTGAAGGCCACCGGAAAGCCGATCAGCAAAAAGCCGATCACGGCAAAGAACATCAACCCGGCAAGGATCTCGCCAATCAGAACAGGATCCATATCAGGCGCTCTCCGTGTCGTATTTGTAGCGGTAGTCGTCTGGCACGAGGTCTTCGCGGCCTGCGATGATCAGGATGGACCGGATCGCCATGGCCAGCCCTTGCAAGGCAATCACAATGGCCAGTACCAGAATGAAGGTTTTCAGCACCCACAGTCCCGGCATGCCGCCGGGATTGGCCGAGGCCTCGCCCAGCCGCCACGAGCGCGCGACAAAGGTGAAAGAGTAGCTCCAGACGACCCACGCAAAGGGCATCAGGAAAATCACAACGCCCAGCAGATCCAGCCACGCCTTGCGCAGGGTCGAGGCCGGGCGATAGAAGATGTCAACCCGCACATGGTCATTGCGATAGAGCGCGTATCCGGCGACGGCCGTGAACATCACGCCGTTCATCCAGGGATAAAGATCCTGCATCCACAACCGGGTATTCATGAAAATATAGCGTTCCACCACGACCCAGAAACAGACCAGCACAATCCCCACCGACAGCCACATGAAGGTATTACCGATCGCCCTGTTGATCAGGTTGATCAGGCGCATGATGTAGGAAAGTGCAGTCATGTCGGCCTCTTGCTCAGGGGTCGCTCTGGCGAAAATTGCGGCCCCGGATCGGGTCCGGGGCCGCAACGATGTCAGTCAGGACGCAAACGCGCTCAGCCCAGATCCGAGATGTCGAAATACTTCTCGCGCGCAATGGCAAAAGTCAGGTCGGTATTCTCGGTGCGGGTGCGCAGCAGGTTGAGGTTCTGCACGAAGCTTTCCGCCACGGCCTTGGTCTTGGCATCGCCACCATCCAGAATCTCGATCAGCAATTCGCGCGATGCCGCAGCGCCGGCTTCGAGAATGCTCTCAGGCCAGTCCTTGTGCGCAATCACGCCGTGATTGTCGATCATATCCGCCAGTGCGATCGGATCATTGGCGTAGAATTCCGACGGCACCTGATCATATTCCGCCTGACAGGCATCGCGCACGATCCCTTGCAGGTTTGCAGGCAGTTCCATGAACTTGGCCTTGTCGACGGCGACTTCAGTGGCCAGACCCGGTTCGATGAAGGACATGGTGTAGTAATGTTTGCGCACCTGATGGAAGCCCAATGCGCGGTCATTATAGGGGCCGACGAATTCGGCTGCGTCCAGCGCACCTGATTGCAGCGCCGCGAAGATCTCGCCGCCTGCAAGGTTTGTCACCGATGCGCCCATTTTCTGCCAGACCTGACCACCCAGACCCGGCGTGCGGAAGCGCATGCCCTGAATGTCGTCAATGCCTGACAGTTCATTCTGGAACCAGCCGCCCGCCTGCGTGCCAGTGTCGCCTGACAGGAAGCCCACAAGGCCGAAATCATCATAGATATCGTCCCAGAGTTCCTGACCGCCCAGATACCGCACCCAAGCTGCCAATTCGCGCGAGGTCATGCCGAAGGGAACCCCGGTGAAAAAGCCCAGACCCTGCGACTTGTTCAGCCAGTAATAGGCCGCGCCATGGCTCATTTCGGCAGAGCCGTCGATTACCGCATCCAGCGATTGCAGCGCGGGCACCATTTCGCCCGCCGCGAAAACCTCGATTGTCAGTGCGCCGTCAGCGGCTGCATTGATTCGGTCGGCCACGCGCTGCGCGCCCGTGCCGAGGCCCGGAAAGTTGCGTGGCCATGTCGTGACCATACGCCAGGTGATGCGCCCCTGCGCAATGGCCGGTGCCGCCAGTGTCGAGGCTGCAGCAGCCGTGCCCCCCAGTGCGGAGGTTCTCAGAAAAGAACGACGATCCATGTATTCCTCCCATGGTGTTTTGTCTTGACGCGCCGTTTATGGCGAGTGCTCCCTAAAAACCACATAACGCGCGTACTGTGAACATGGTTTTTTAGGTCTTTGGTGTCGCAGATGCTCAAATTATCCGGACGACAGGCGCTGGCGCGGCACGGTCAAAGACGCTGGCGTGGCAAGGCAACAGCAGCGCCGTCGTGCCGTGCGGCCCGATAATTGATCCAGTTCGCCAGAAAAATGACCGCCGCGCCGGCAAAGACGAACGGGTCCAGCGCTTCCGCATAAAGCCACAGCCCAACCAGCGAAATGATCGGCAGGCGGAAAAACTCCATCGGTGCCACCACGGTCGCGGGCACCAACGCAAGCGCCGAGGTCAGCGCATAATGCGCGCTCAGACCCGTCACGCCAATCACCAGCAACCAGCCCCACAGATGCGCGCCGGGCCAGTGAAAGCCTGTCCACAGGCTCAGACCCAGCGCCAGAATGCCTTGGCTCAGGCTCATCCAGAACAGCACGCAGATCACGCTGTCATCACGCATGATCCGCTTGGTCAGCATCAGGTTCAGTGCAAAGCCGATCGCCGCCCCCATCGCCGCCAGATGGCCGATATTCAATTCCTGCGTGCCTGGCCGCGCCACGATCAGGATGCCCGCAAAGCCGATCAATGCCACGAGCACCCGCGTCGGCGTGAACCGCTCGCCCAGAAACAGCGGGGCCAGCAGCGCCACCCAGATCGGCATGGTGAATTCCAACGCCACCAGTTGTGACAGTGGTATCAGCATCAACCCATAGAACCACAGATTCTGACCCGCGAAATGCACCAGATGGCGCGCAGCGTGCAGGCCGGGACGCACAGGGCGCAACGTCACCGGGGCTTTGCGGTGCAGTACCAACACAATCCCCGCGATGATGACGAACCCGATGAGCGAGCGCCAGAACATCAGCTCGAAAGTGGACAGCTCTGTCTGGATCGCGCGCCCGGACACAGCCATCGCCGTGAAGGACGCAATCGCCCCGCACATCCACAGCGCCGCCTTCAGGCGATTGTCCAGCCTTTGTCCCATTTTGTTGAGTGCTCCTGTACGCTCTGCCAGTCGTCGTCAATTCCGGGGCCGTGGTCAAGCAGGTCTTGCCAGATCCCGGATGGGTTGCGCTGCCGCGACGCGCAGCGCAAAGTCAGGCCAAAGCACCAGGGGGGCAACATGCGACTTGGATTTCTGGGTACAGGCACCATTGCCAGCGCTGTTGTGCGCGCTCTGGCAGGGCAGGGCCATCAGATCACGGTGTCACAGCGCAGCGCGCATCACGCGAAAGCCCTTGCGGCAGAGCTTCCCGAAGTCGAAATCGGCAGTAATGATCAGGTAGTTGCCGCAAGTGATGTCATCTTCCTTGGACTTCTCGCGACAGATGCGCCCGATATCCTGTCCTGCCTCAGCTTTCGTGCGGATCAGTCGGTCATTTCCTTCATCGCCGGACTGCCGCTCGATGATGTGGCGGCATTGGTCGCCCCGGCCTCTGCGCCCGCGCTGATGCTGCCCTATCCCGGCATTGCCAAGGGCGGCTCGCCCATCCTTGCGCTGGGCGATACGGCGCTTCTCGATGCGCTCTTTACCCCCGCCAACCGTATTTTTGCGTTGACCACGCAAGCGCAGTTGCAAGCCTATCTTTGTGCTCAGGCCGTGCTTTCGCCTGCAGCGCAGATGGTGGATGCGGCGTCGGACTGGCTTGACGATGGTGCGCGCGGCGAAGAGTTCCTGCGCCTGCTGGTCGCCACCAGCCTTGCCGCCCAGCCCGCACAGGATCTGATCACAGCATTGAACACTGAAGGCGGCTATAACCAGCGCCTGCGCCTGCATATGGAACGCGCCGGGATGGTCGGGGCCTTGCGCGACGGGCTGGAAGATCTGGCCTGAAGAGCATTTTTGCGCCGGCTGATGCGCAGCAGCGCCCGTGCAGCCAAGTTGTGATTTGCGCAGCCGTCCGCTTGCTTGCATAGTCGGGTCTGGTCTTGTCGGGGTCTTTGCCATGATGTCACCCAACACCCTTGGCGCGATCCGGTTCGGCGCAGGGCTGTCGCCTGATCACGCGCTCCCCGCCGATGCAAGCGCCCTTTGGGACAGCCTTGGGCGCGAGGCTGGCGCGTCGGACTATGCCGTGACCCCGTGGGCAACAAGGATGATGCGCGCGCATGAGCGTCATCGTACCCGCCGCGCGCGGCGCGACTCCGACGACCCGCGCCTGCAAGATGCGCTGCGCGAGATCAATGTCGAGGATCGCAATTCCAGCTTCGCAGATCTTCAAGCCTGTCTGGCACGGCTGGCCTATGCCCGCACTGGCATGTTCGAGCGCCTGACTCGTTTCTGGTCCAACCATTTCGCCGCTCAACCAAAGGGTGGGGTGTTCCGCGATGGTCGTGTCGCTTATGCCGAAGAAGCATTGCGCCCGCATGTGATGGGCACATTCTCGCAGATGCTGCAATCCGCGATCCTGCATCCGGTAATGCTCAGTTATCTCGACCAGAACAGCTCCTTCGGCCCGCAAAGCCGTGCAGGCAGGCGGCGCGGGCGCGGGCTTAACGAAAATCTGGCCCGCGAATTGCTGGAATTGCACACGCTTGGCGTATCGGGCGGCTACAGTCAGGATGATGTGACACAACTGGCGCGGCTCTTGACCGGGCTGACCTATTCGCTCGATGAGGGCTTCCATTTTCAGCCAAGGATCGCTGAACCGGGCATTATCGAGATTTTCGGCAAACGCTACGGGGGCCGTCCCGTGACGCTGGATCATATCGTCGAGGCGCTCGACGATCTGGCCCTGCGCCGTGAGACCGCGCAGCATCTCGCCTTCAAGCTGGCGCATCATTTCGTCAGCGACACGCCCGACCCGCAGCTTGTTGCGCATATGGCGGCCAGCTACCAGCAAACGGGCGGCGATCTGCCCAGCCTCTACCGCGCGATGCTGGAACATCCCGGCGCATGGGATGGCCCACTCTCCAAGACCCGCGCCCCCATGGAAATGATGGCCGCAAGCCTGCGCGCGCTATCCGTGGACCCACAGCTTCTGCTCAATCTCCGCCCCCGCGAGATACGACTGTTTCTGCTCAGACCCTTGGTACTGATGGGCGAGCCGCATGAAAGCGTGCCAAGCCCCGCAGGCTACGGTGACGACGCGGCCTACTGGATCACACCGCAGGGTCTGGCCGCGCGCGTCGACTGGGCGATGGGTCTGTCACAACTTGTGCCCGGCGAGATCGACCCGCGCGATTTCGTCGACATCGCCCTTCAGGACGCCGCCAGCGATGCGCTGCGCCGCGCCAGCGCTGGCGCTGAAACGCGGGTGCAGGGTGTCGGGCTGATCCTCGCCTCGCCAGATTTCAACCGCAGATAAGGGGCCACCGATGCGCGAGACCCTCAGCCGCCGCAGTTTCCTGACCCGCAGCCTTGTGCTGGGGTGCTCTGCTGCCGCAAGCCCGCTGATCACGCCGA
>SKGU01000357.1 GCA_007117255.1 Natronohydrobacter sp.
ATTTCAACCCGGAAATCAACATCCGCGAAGTCACTGCCGAAGTGAAGCATTGGGAAAACGGCGGTTGGGTGACAAGCCCGGCCATGTCCACCAAGGTCGAATTCGACTTCGATCAGGTCGGCCCCAAGAACATGTATCTGATGTATCATGAAGAACTGGAGTCACTCGTCACCCATTTCCCCGAAATCGAACGCGCGCGATTCTGGATGACCTTTGGCGACGCCTATATCAATCATGTGACAGTGTTGCAGAACGTGGGCATGACCTCGATTGAACCGGTGGAGTACGAGGGCCATCACATCATTCCGCTGCAATTCCTGAAAGCCGTGCTGCCCAATCCCGGCGATCTGGGCGAACGCACCAAGGGCAAGACCAATATCGGTGACATCATCACCGGTCCTGCCAAGGATGGGTCGGGCGAAAAGACGTTCTACATCAACAACATCTGCGACCATGAGGAATGCTACCGCGAAGTCGGCAGCCAAGCCGTCAGCTACACGACCGGCGTGCCTGCCTTCATCGGCGCGGCGCTGATGCTGAATGGCACATGGTCCGGCGCGGGCGTGTTCAACACCGAACAGCTTGACCCCGATCCGTTCATGGAGATGCTGAACCAGCACGGGTTGCCGTGGCAGATTACAGAACTCTCGGCCCCGGCTGATTTCTGATGGCGATGCAGACTTTCGCAGGCGATCCGGGCGCATTTGCCCGGTTCGACTTGGGGCGCGTGCCTTCCCCTTGCTTCGTTGTCGACGAAGCGCGACTGGAGGCCAATTTGCGCGTTCTTGCCGATATTCAGACCCGCTCCGGCGCGACGGTTCTTTGCGCGCTGAAGGCCTTTTCGATGTGGGAGCTTGCGCCGCTGGTGTCGCGCTACCTGTCAGGCGTCTGCGCGTCGGGGCTGTGGGAAGCGCGGCTGGGGCGTGAACATTACAGCGGCATCGTCGAGACCTATTCGGCAGGCTATAAAGCGGACGAGATGGGCGAGATTGTCGCGCTTTCAGACCATATCGTGTTCAACACGCCCGCCGCCAAAGACCGTTTCCTACCGGTGATCAAGGCATCTGGCCGCGACATTCATGTGGGCCTACGCTTCAATCCGGGCCTGCCTTTGGGCGAAGACGCCAAATATGACCCGGCCGCGCCCGGATCGCGCCTTGGCACCCCGCTGGAACGGATCGACGCCGCCGCGCTTGCGGGCGTGGACGGGCTGCATATGCACACGCTTTGCGAACAGGATCTGCAGCCGCTGCTTGCCATCTGGGAGCATATCGCGCCGCGCATTCGCGCGCTTGCCCCCCACTTGAAATGGATCAATTTCGGCGGCGGCCACCATATCACGCGCGCCGATTATGACCGCGAGGGGCTGATTGCCTTCCTGCAACGCGTGACCGCGGAAACGGGGCTGCATTGCTATCTTGAGCCCGGCGAAGCTGTGGCCCTTGATGCGGGTATCCTTGTGGGCGAAGTGCTGGATGTGGTCGAAAATGACGGCCCGAACGCGATCCTTGATATCTCGGCCACCTGCCACATGCCCGATGTGATCGAGGCCCCCTATCGCCCGGCATTGCTGGGTGAGGGCGGTGAAGCCCAGGTGCGCCTTGGTGGCCCAAGCTGCCTCGCAGGGGACGTGATCGGGCGCTATGCATTTGCACAGGTTCCAGACATTGGCGCGCGGGTCGCCTTTCTCGACCAAGCGCATTACTCGATGGTCAAAACCACGACCTTCAACGGCGTGCGCCTGCCAGCGCTGGCTGTCTGGAACAGCGAGACAGACGCGCTGCGCGTGATCCGCCAATTCAACTATCAGGACTTCAAGGGACGTCTTTCGTGATCTTTCTCAAATCAGAACTCAGCCTTGACGAGCGCAGCCATGACGCGCGGTTTCATGTCGTGCCGATGCCACTGGAAAAAACAGTCTCATACGGATCGGGGACAGCTGACGGCCCCGCCGCACTGATCGAGGCGTCTGACCAGCTTGAGCGGCTCTGGCGCGGGTTCGAGCCTTGCGCGGCAGGCATTTTCACCACCCCAGCAATCGATTGCTCTGTGCCGCTAGAATATGCGCTGGATAGCCTTGCAGCCCGAACCGAAAGCATCGTCCGGGCAGGCAAGTTGCCGGTCACATTGGGCGGTGAACACAGCCTGTCATGGGCCGCAGTGCTGGGCGTCAAGCGCGCGCTAGACCGGCCTATCGGGATAGTCCAGATCGACGCTCATGCTGATTTGCGCCACGCTTATCAGGATTTCCGCCATTCCCACGCGTCTGTCATGCAGCTTCTGGTCGAGGAAGAAGGCTGCCGTCTTGCGCAATATGGTGTGCGGGCGCTCTGTACTGAAGAAGCCGAATGCCGCGCCCGCAATGACGTGATCTTCATCGATGCCGAAGAGCTGGTCACGGGCAATATCCACGACATCACCCTGCCTGATGACTTCCCGGAAGATGTTTATGTCAGTTTCGACTTCGACGGGCTGGACGCCGCAATCATGCCCGCGACCGGCACGCCGGTTCCGGGGGGCTTGGGCTATTATCAGGCGCTCTCGCTGGTGCGATCAGGGCTGCGCGGTCGGCGCTGCGTGGGGCTGGATGTGGTAGAGCTTGCACCCATTGAGGGCTGGGATGTGTGGAACTTCACTGCCGCGCAGCTGACCTATGCGCTGATGGGGATCGTGCTGGAAAACGAGCGCTAAGGGCGGGCTGCGCGCTTGGCAAGTCGGGGCTGACGGCACGCGCTTGCGACGAGCCGCCGGTTCGCGCCAGTTGTTTACAGACAAATATGAAAGCAGGTATCCTGGTACGCGGGGAAAACCGCTAAATATTGTGTCTGATGCGTGACAACGCCGCGATAACTGCCTATAAGAGCGGCAGTCTAACAAGGATGAGCTTGCATGTCTGCTGAAGCCGCAAAGATCGACGAATACGGCGCCGATTCCATCAAGGTTCTCAAGGGGTTGGATGCAGTCCGCAAGCGCCCTGGCATGTATATCGGCGACACCGATGACGGATCCGGCCTGCATCATATGGTCTATGAGGTGGTCGATAACGGCATTGACGAAGCCCTTGCAGGCCACGCAGATTTTGTCAGCGTCATCATTCATGCTGACAGTTCGGTGTCTGTCATGGATAACGGGCGCGGCATTCCGACGGATATTCACACGGAAGAGGGCGTCTCGGCAGCAGAAGTCATCATGACCCAGCTGCATGCAGGTGGCAAGTTCGACCAGAACAGCTACAAGGTTTCCGGGGGCCTGCACGGGGTTGGTGTCTCCGTGGTCAATGCCCTGTCGGACTGGCTGGAGTTGCGCATCTGGCGCGCGGGCAAGGAACATGTCGCGCGATTTGAACGCGGCGACACTGTCAAGCATCTCGAAGTGGTGGGCGATGCTGGCGACAAGACCGGCACAGAAGTGCGCTTTCTGGCCTCGACGACGACATTTTCCAATCTTGAATACAGCTTCAAGACGCTGGAAAATCGTTTGCGCGAACTGGCCTTCCTGAATTCTGGCGTGCGGATCATTCTAGAAGACCACCGCCCTGCGGAAATGCTGCGCTCAGAGCTGTTCTACGAAGGCGGTGTGCGGGAGTTCGTGCGCCATCTCGACAGGTCCAAATCGCCGGTCATGCCAGAGCCAATCTATATCAATGGCGAGCGTGACGGCATCGGTGTCGAGGTCGCGATGTGGTGGAATGACAGCTATCATGAAACTGTCCTGCCCTTCACCAACAACATCCCCCAGCGCGATGGCGGCACGCATATGGCGGGCTTCCGCGGTGCACTGACGCGCACGATCAACGCCTATGCCCAATCGAGCGGGATCGCCAAGAAGGAAAAGGTTAACTTCACAGGCGACGACGCGCGCGAAGGGTTGACCTGCGTGCTGTCGGTGAAAGTGCCCGACCCGAAATTCTCCAGCCAGACCAAAGACAAGCTGGTATCGTCGGAAGTGCGCCCAGCGGTGGAAAGCCTCGTCAATGAGAAACTGGCCGAGTGGTTCGAGGAAAACCCTCAACTTGCCAAGGGGATCGTCGGCAAGATCATCGAGGCCGCCCTTGCACGCGAAGCGGCCCGCAAGGCGCGCGAACTGACACGGCGCAAAACGGCGCTGGATGTGGCCTCGCTGCCCGGCAAGCTGGCCGATTGTCAGGAACGTGACCCGGCGAAATCCGAACTTTTTCTGGTGGAGGGCGACTCTGCAGGTGGCTCTGCCAAGCAGGGCCGCTCACGCCAAAATCAGGCCGTGCTGCCCCTGCGAGGCAAGATCCTGAACGTAGAGCGCGCGCGGTTTGACCGGATGCTTGGATCGCAGGAGATCGGAACGCTGATCACAGCGCTGGGCACAGGGATTGGGCGTGATGAGTTCGATCTGTCAAAACTGCGCTACCACAAGATCGTCATCATGACCGATGCTGATGTGGATGGCGCGCATATCCGGACGCTGCTGCTGACCTTCTTCTTCCGGCAAATGCCCGAACTGATCGAGGCGGGACATCTCTACATTGCCGAGCCGCCGCTCTACAAGGTCGCGCGCGGCAAGTCTGAAGTTTACCTGAAGGACAAGCCCTCTCTGGAAAACTACCTGATCGATATGGGGGTTGAAGGCGCAGTCTTGCGGCTGGCGTCAGGCGAAGAAATCGTGGGGCAGGATCTGGCTCGGATTGTAACCGAGGCACGGGCCGTGCGCCGCTCGCTGGAAGCGTTTCCCACCCATTACCCACAGCATATTCTGGAACAGGCGACGATTGCAGGCGCATTGATGACAGAGGCGCTGGCAGCGCATCCGCAAGCACTGGCAGATAGTGTTGCTGCGCGGCTCGACCTGATTGCGGCCGAATATGAACGCGGCTGGGAAGGTCGCCCCACGCAGGACGGGGGCTTGCGGCTAAGTCGCGTGCTGCGCGGCGTCGAAGAAGTGCGCCGGCTGGACGGTGGCGTCTTGCGCTCTGGCGAAGCGCGGCGTCTGGCTTCGCATACCCAAAGCCTGCAAGATGTATACAGCCAGCCTGCCGAATTGGTACGCCGGGACCGCAAGCAAAAGATTTACGGACCGGTCGATTTGCTGGACGCGATCCTTGCCGAGGGCGAGAAGGGTCTTTCGCTGCAACGCTACAAGGGTCTGGGCGAGATGAACCCAGACCAGTTGTGGGAAACCACACTGGACCCGGAAGCCCGGACACTGTTGCAGGTCAAGATCGACGATCTGGCCGAAGCGGATGATATCTTTACCAAGCTGATGGGTGATGTGGTCGAGCCGCGCCGCGACTTCATCCAGCGTAATGCGCTGAGTGTGGAAAATCTCGACGCCTGATGACAGGTACGCCACCTGAGGTAGGGTGCGTGCTGAGCACGCACCCTACTTTCCCCACCCTCAGGCCGTGAGCAGCGCCCCTCTGCGCTGATCCAGCAAAACATCGGTCAACACTGCACCGATCCACATACAGGTCAGTGCCAGCAGTGCTGTTGCGGCAAATATCGAGCCGCCAGTGACGCCTGCCCCTATGGCGCAACCGCCTGCCAGCATGCCACCAAATCCCATCATTGCGGCTCCGATCAGAGAGCGCCGCATCGCGTCGGCCCCGTCATAGCCCTGCCATTTCAGATCACGCCCGATCAGCGCTGCCAGAAACGCCCCCAGCACCACACCCGGCACCAGCCCGACATCGAAGCGCAGCGCAGGGTTTGGGTTCAGGAAAAACATAAGTGTATTGGCCGATGGCCCGGTAAAGGTGGCCGAGGTCACATTGACCGGATCAAAACTGACCTGCGCCAGCGTCCATGTCATCATCCAGCCAAGTGCAACAGCAAATCCCACGCCAGATGCAAAGACCAATGGGCGCAACCCAAGCTGGTTACGCAGCGCCAGCCCAATCGCCAGAACTGCCAGCGCAAGCCCGATCCACAGCGCCCATGCTTGCGGCAAGCCAATCATCTCCAGCAGGTTCAGATTGCGCCCGTCGGGCGTGATCCAGAGCGCGGCCAGCCAGTTGCGCAAGGGTGCGAGCCAGCCATAAAGGCTCATCTGCGCGAAAATCGCAAAGACCATCCCAGCGATGACTGACCGCAGATTGCCCGTTGCCGCCAGCACCAGCAATCGGCCTGAACATCCGCGCGCCAGCACCATGCCAGCCCCGAACATCAGCCCACCAATAATTGCGCCCGACCATGATCCCGGCACAGCCATCATGCGCGCATCACTGACCCGGAACAGCCCAAGATACTGCGCGCCCTGCACCCAGACCACTGCGGTTGAGAAGGTCAGAAGCCAGATCGCCAGACGCGGCCCCATCTGGCCACGCGCGAATTCCACCGTTGCGGCCCGCAAGCAAAAGGACGAACGCTGCGCCGCAATGCCAAAGATCAGGCCCACCAGAAGGCCCATGATCGCTTCGACATTGCCTTCGCCGAGACGGTCTGTCAGCTCAAAGAGATCCATTGAGCGCGCTCCTCTCTCGCTTGCCCTGTCACATGGGCATGCCAGAGCGGCACGACGCCTGCCTTGATCTGGATCAGTCGGTCAGCTCAGGTCAGCTCAGCTCAGCTCAGCTCAGCTCAGCTCAGCTTACCGGAGGCGCGCGGAACATCTTTTGCAACAGGCAAACCGCTTCGCGCACCCGTTCATCGGCCAGCGAATAGAAAATCTGATTACCTTCGCGCCGGGTTGTCACCAGCTTCTCGTGGCGCAGTCGCGCAAGTTGCTGACTGACCGCCGCCTGGCGTGACATGATCAACCGCTCCAGTTCCGTGACGGAATGGTCGCGCTCACACAGGTAATAGAGCATGAGCAACCGCCCTTCATGCCCCATTGCTTTCAGAAACTCTGACGCGTCGCGCGCTTCAGACTGCAATGCTTCCAGTGGTACATCCAGTGTGGACGGCAATTCGCTATGCATAAGGCCGCCCGTCGCCTCACCGACAGGTCGGTCCTTCTCGCGATTTTGTCCATCCGGCATGAGTGAACTTCCCGTCACGCATGGCTTTTCATACGTCGACCGCCCCTGATAAGGCCTCACGATAGCACATCAAAGCTCTGAAAGACAGCGCTCTGCATCAGTTCTCAGATGCGCTGTTGCGCCTAATCCTCAGGATGAACGTTCAGGGCTTCAGATGCCGTGCTGATCATGTCGCCAATATAAGACCAGAAGAAATCTTCGCCGGGAAAACCGGTCAACCGCTCGATTTCATGACCATCCGGACCAAGCAAAACAAAGGTGGGGGTCACAAAAGGCGTGCTGGCAAGCGTGATTCCCTCTGGCAATGGCTCGCGTAGCTGAGCATGGACCAGAGGAGCCGTCATGCCCTCTTCCGACTTTTCATAGATCGGTGCCATATCGCGATTGAAGACCCGGCAATAATAGCACCCGGCCTGTTCAATCATCAGCAGTCGCATATCCTGCGCACGTGAGCCGTCTGGCAAGGTGATCAACACCAGCACGAGCGCCAACGCCAGATGACGCTGCACTGCGGCGGAAAGAAGGGATTGACGCAGGTTAGTAAACATATGAACAATATAATATGTTGTTGCACTTGTTGCAACACCAACTCCATCAACACCTTCTGACATGAATTAAGGTTCCGCCCACATGTTCGACATCAGCTTCGGAGGCGCAGCCCTGGCAGGCTTGCTGTCATTCCTGTCGCCCTGCATCCTTCCGATCGTCCCGTTTTATCTGTGCTACATGGCGGGCTTGTCCATGTCGGAACTGCGCGACGAGCAGGGCCTAGCGCCGGGTGCGCAGCGCCGCCTTGTCTTTGCCTCTATCGCCTTCGCGCTTGGGGTGACGACAATCTTCATGCTGTTGGGGATGGGCGCAACCGCGCTTGGACAGGCCTTCATCGCATATCGCGATGTACTGAAATGGGTCGCTGCGGGGGTGCTGTTCATATTCGGTCTGCATTTTCTGGGCGTTTTGCGCATTTCCTTGCTTTATCGACAGGCCCGGATCGAGACAAATACCGCCCCGAAATCAGTTATCGGCTCTTATGTGATGGGGCTTGCATTCGGCTTTGGCTGGACGCCTTGCGTCGGCCCTGCCCTTGCAGCAATCCTGATGATCGCATCGGGCATGGGTGACATCTGGAAGGGCGCGGCGCTGCTGGCGGTCTACGGTTTGGGTATGACTTTGCCATTCGTTATCGCTGCACTTTTCGCGCGCCCGTTCCTGAACTGGGTGGCGCGGCATCGCAACAAGCTGGCCCATGTCGAGAAGATCATGGGGGCGATGCTCGTGCTGTTTGCCGTGCTGATCGCCACTGACACGGTAGCTTATATTGCCGAAGGCATGCTGGAGATTTTTCCGTGGTTCGCCACAATCGGCTGACTGTTACTCACAAGGGAGGATATGATGACCATTCGCACTTTCCTGACCGCCGCAGCGGCGGCAATTACATTCGCACTGCCCTTGTCTGCGGCACCGTTGGGCGATGACGGCCTGCACAAGCCCGACTGGATCGTCGAAACATTTCGCGATATGCGCGATGATCTGGAGGATGCACAGGCACAAGGCAAGCGTCTGCTTTTGATGTTCGAGCAGCGCGGCTGCATCTATTGCACGCGCATGCATGAAAACGTCTATCCCGACCCAGAAATCACCCGGATGCTGAGCGAAGATTTCATGGTCATCCAGATCAACCTGTTCGGCAATGTACCGATTACCGATTTCGATGGTACGACAATGGATGAACGCGACATGGCCCGGCGCTGGGGTGTTGTATTCACGCCAACGCTGATTTTTGCGCCTGAAACGCCCCCCGATTCGGGCAGTATGCGGGATGCCGCAGTGATGACGATGCCCGGTGCATTCGAGCGCGGGACAACACGGCTGATGCTGCAATGGGGGCTCGAAAAAGGCTATGAAGGCGATGAACACTTTCAGCATTACGTCGCCCGGATGCTGAGTGAAGCCGCGCAGTAATGGGTTTATAATCAATTTATTTCAATAACTTGATGGGCCGCAGATCATAGATCCGGCCCATCGAAAACTGTATTCACAAAAAACAATATGCAAAAAAACGAATTTTCATTTGCAGCATTGGTATACTGTGGTCTATTGTCGCAATACGGAGTGCTTGGGAGAGCGCAGCACCGTTAAACCGTCTGGGAGGGCATTCATGACAAGACGATCACTTTCCGC
>SKGU01000241.1 GCA_007117255.1 Natronohydrobacter sp.
ATTCTGGGCCACCGCGCGCATGCGCTTTATGATGGCTCATGGGCCGAATGGGGTCAGTTTCCGGATCTGAAGGTTGAAACCGGATGACCCTGCGGCGCGCGGGCGAAACCGTCGACTACAGAGTGACATTTCTGGAAATGAACGCACGGCCCGTCTATGGCTGGCCACCCACGCCAAACGGCATGACCGGAGCATTGCTGAAAGCCGAGAAACCGCCTGTGTGGTATTTTCGCGCGCTTTATGATGCGGTCGGACGTGATTATGCATGGACCGATCTGCATGCGTCCGAGGATGCAGAAATCGCAGACTGGCTCGCAAGCCCTGATGTGGCGCTGTATTCGCTGATGGATCACGGCTGGCCACAGGGGTTTTTCCTGCTGGACTGGCGCGCGGGCGCGATCTGCGAGCTGGCCTATTTCGGGCTGGTGCCCGAAGCGACCGGGCGCGGTTTCGGGCGTTGGATGCTGCGCACGGCCATTCTGACGGCCTGGGCGCGCGGTGGCGTGGACAAACTGGCCGTCAACACTTGCACGCTGGATCACCCGCGTGCGCTGATCCAGTATCAGGCCAATGGCTTTACCCCAGTCCGGCAAGAAGACCGCACCCGCGTGCTGACACGCGACTGGTCGCCGGCAAAAAACTGAAAGCACACGCCGATGTTCGAGACCCTGTTGCCGCCCAAACAAGACGCCATCATTGCGCTGATGCAGGCTTTCGCAGCTGACACACGCACAGACAAGATTGATCTTGGTGTTGGCGTCTACCGTGACGAAGACGGGTGCACCCCGGTAATGCGGGCTGTCAAATCGGCCGAAGCGCGCATCGTCGCAGAGCAGGACAGCAAAAGCTATTTGTCATTGGCAGGCGATGCGGCCTTTCTGACGGCTATGGAACGGCTTCTTCTGGGTGGTGCGGTACCCTCTTCCCGTGTGGCGGCTGTCGGCACTCCCGGCGGCACATCCGCTGTGCGCCAGATCTGCGAATTGGTGCGCACTACCCGACCCGACGCCGTGGTCTGGGTCAGCGCGCAGACATGGCCCAACCACCTGCCACTGATCGCCGCTGCCGGGCTTGCGTCGCGCCCTTATCGCTATCTGGACGCAGGCGGCGGGGGCCTCGATCACATCGGAATGTTTGCCGATCTGGAACAGGTCAACGCGGGAGATATTGTCCTGATCCATGGGTGCTGTCACAATCCGACAGGCGTGGACCTTGGCCTGCAGGACTGGGCGGAACTGGCGGCACTTCTGTCGCGGCGGGGTGCTGTGCCCTTTGTGGATATGGCCTATCAAGGTTTCGGCGAAGGGTTGGAAGATGACGCAGCGGGCCTGCGCCATCTGGCCGCGCGCCTGCCCGAAGTGCTGGTCGCTGCAAGTTGTTCGAAGAATTTCGGCCTCTACCGCGAACGTGTGGGCATTGCGATGACGATTGTGCCAGAACCGCAGCGCACCACGCTGGCGGCTGCGCTGGCAAGCCTGAACCGGCAGGCTTTTGCCTTCCCACCCGATCACGGTGGGCGCGTGGTCAGCACGATTCTGGGTGATGATGCCCTGCGTCATGACTGGCAGGGCGAACTAGATGCCATGCGCAACCGCGTGCAGGAAAACCGGCGTGCCCTTGCAACGGCCTTGCGAAATGCCACCGGATCTGACCGCTTCGCAGCCCTTGGTGTGCAGAACGGCATGTTCTCGATGCTGCCCCTGACCCCTGATCAGGTTGCCAGCCTGCGCAAGGATCATGGCGTCTATGTTCTGGATGACGGCCGCGCAAATATGGCCGGGCTGTCAGCCCGCAACATTGAACGCTGCGCCCATGCCATCGCACAGGTTGCACGCTGATCAGAGGGTTTTGCCCGACATGACTTGAAGCGCGGCGTTGCGGCATGATCTGCGCGTAAGGTGTAAGCCCACGGTGCAACATGACGCTTGCACCGTGGGGATTGACGGCAGCTTCCGGTGGGTTTGCCCTGGACCAGCCGAATGCAATCATATGATGGCATGGCGCACTTTGGCCGAGATCCATTCACTGACGACGACTGTGCCAAGTATCACCAGAATGATCAGCGTCACTTGTGGCCAGGCCAGCATGTTCAGGCTGGAATTCAACTGCGCGCCAATGCCGCCAGCCCCAACAAGCCCAAGAATGGCACTTTCGCGGATATTGATATCCCAGCGGAACACGCTGATGCCGTAAAAACTGGGCAAGACTTGCGGCACGATCCCATAGGTCAGAATCTGCCCCTGCGACGCGCCCGTGGCGGTGATGGCTTCGACCTGGCTGATATCGGTTTCCTCGATCGCTTCGTAGAGCAGCTTGCCGATGAACCCAATCGAGCGCAGCGCAATCGCCAGTATACCCGCCAGAATGCCCGGCCCCAGAATCGATACCAGCAAAAGCGCCCAGATCAGCGAATTGATCGAGCGCGTGGCGACGATGACAAACAGCGCGACCGGGCGCAGGATCAATCGCGACGGGGTCGTATTGCTTGCTGCAAGAAACGCCAGCGGCACAGCCATCATGATGCCCAGGAGCGTGCCCAGCGTGGCAATGTTGATCGTGTCCCACAGCGGTGCCCAGAGCCGTTCCATATAGGACCAGCGCGGCGGAAAAGCGCGGCTGCCGATATCTGCGGCAGCGGTCGGCGCATCCCAGACAAAGGCCCAGATCGTGCGCTGGGTCATCCGCTCCCAGCACCACACGAACAGAGCAACACAGGCCAACCATCCTGCCCATAGCAACAGGCGTTTGCGCGGCGTCCGATGCGCCCAGACGGGGGTTTCAGCAGATACCACGCTCATTTGACCCACTTTCGCAGATAGCCTGAAGAATACTCCGACGCCATCACGATGGCGATGATGATCAAGAGGATCGCTCCCGCGCTGGAATACTCATACCGCGACAACGAAGTATTCAGCGCCGCGCCAATACCGCCAGCCCCCACGATCCCGATCACGGCGGATTCGCGGAAATTGATGTCCAGCCGGTAAAGTGAAAGGCCAATCAGGCGCGGCATGACCTGCGGCTGGATCGCATAATTGATCAGTTGCAGCCAGCTTGCGCCCGTCGCGCGGATCGCTTCGGCCTGTGCTTCGTCGATATCTTCGATATCTTCGGCCAGCAGCTTGCCGATAAAGCCGATCGTTGCAAAAGTCAGTGTCAGGAAGCCCGCAAAAGCCCCGAAACCAAACAGCGCGACGAAGAAGATCGCCACGATGATTTCTTGCAACGCGCGGCTGGTCGCGATGATGCTGCGGCAGATGTAGTAAACCCAAACGGGCGCAACATTGCGCGCCGCCCCCACACCGATTGGCACGGAAATCAGCACTCCCACAACCGTCGAGGTGAAGGTCATGGTCAGGCTTTCCATCAACCCGTTGGAAATATCGCGCCAGCGGGTAGTGAAATCAGGTTGTAGAAAGCCTGCAACAAAGCGCTGTCCACGCTCCATTCCGGCGACAACACGGGTCCAGTTCACCTCGATCGTGCCAATGGCCAGCACAAGATAGATGAGCGCCCCCACAGCCAGCGCAACGCGCAGCCCACGCGACTGAATCATCTGCGGCGGTTTTCGCCATGTTGTGGGATAGGCTGTGCTCATAGCGCTCTCAGCATCTTTTCGGCTTGCGCTTTTTCCTCAGCTTCGGCTTCGGCATCTTCGGCGGCACCGTTGCGCATAGCGGTCCAGTCTTCCTCGCCATAGATCTGCGTCAGCACCGTTTCGGTCAGTCCAGAGGGAGGACCATCGAACACCACACGTCCGGCCTGCAAACCAATGATACGATCCGTGAATTGCTGCGCCAGCACAACGTCATGAATATTGATGATCGCAGGAAGGCCACGCTCACGGCAGATTTCCATGATCAGGCGCATGATTTGCCGGCTGGTTTTCGGGTCAAGGCTGGCGGTAGGCTCATCTATCAGCAGCAGTTCAGGGTCCTGCGCGAGCGCCCTTGCAATCCCGACGCGCTGTCTTTGCCCGCCCGACAGCGCATCGGCGCGCTTGTCGGCGTGGCTCACCAGTCCCACCCGATCCAATAGTCGGAACGCATTGGCGATATCGCTTCCCGGATAGCGCCGCATGAAGCTGCGCCAGAAGCCGACATAGCCCAGACGCCCGGACAACACGTTTTCCATGACGGTGAGCCGCTCTACCAGCGCGTATTCCTGAAAGATCATCCCGATCCGACGACGCGCACGGCGCAATTCCCCTGCGCGCAGCCCAGTGACATTCAGGTCATTCAAGTGAACAGTGCCAGATGTCGGTTCGACCAGTCTGTTTATGCAGCGGATCAGCGTCGATTTCCCCGCCCCCGAAGGCCCGATCAAACCGACGACCTGGCCTTTGGGGACTTCAAATGACACTTCGCTCAGCGCCTTGTCGCCGGTCTTGTAGGTCTTTGTCAGACCTTCGATTCTCAGCATTGCTTCCCCTTCCGCGCAACTGCGCGGCAGGCAGAAGGTATATTCTGCCTGCCGCCAAAAGTTTCAGGTGATCAAAAATCAGTTGCAGGTATAGGTCACGCCCATCGCTGCATCGATTTGACGGATAACCGACCAGTTTTCTTCAAAGGTGATCGGAATGAACTGGCTTTCGCCCTGTGCACCGAATTCACGTTCCAGCCCGGTCCCTTCCCATTCGAAGCTGAAAAAGGCTTCCTGAATCTTTTCCTGAAGATCAGGATGCAGATTGTAGACCGTGCCATAGCCCGAAGTCGGGAAAGTATCGGACTTGTAAATCGTCACCAGATCATCACGGCTGACGACACCGCGCGCTTCCATCCGGGTCAGAACGGAATTGGCGATGGCTGCAGCGTCATAGTCCTGATTGGCGACACCAAGGATAGAGTTATCATGCGCGCCAGAGAACGCAGGGGTGTAGTTTTCTTCAACGACCAGCCCAAATTCGGCTTCCAGCAAGGCCTGTGGGGCCTTGAAGCCAGAGTTCGAGGTTTCCGAGGTAAAGGCCAGTTGACGGCCATCAAGCTGCTCAAGCGTCTCGATACCCGACCCTGGATAGGTGATGATTTCCATTTCATAGCCGAAAGAGCCATCCTCGGCCGCCATCATGGTGAACGGGCGGAACCCTGCGCAGGCCACGGCAATCGGATTGGAACCGGTGTTGATCGCTGCGATATGCAGACGGCCCGCGCGCATGGCTTCTAGCTGTGCCGCATTCGATTGTACCGGGAAGAACTGAACTGGCTTTCCCGTGACTTCGGACATGTGATCTAGGAATTCGGCCCAGACATCTTCATAAACGGCAGGGTCTTCGACCGGAGTATAGGCAAAAACCAGAACCGCAGGATCGATCCATTCGCTCGGATCAGTCGGAATATCGGCGATCAGGTCGCCATCCGCATCGGTGAACCGCGGGTCGAGCTGGAACGCGCTGGCAGGAAGTGCAAGTGCGACACCCAGTGCCACTGTCGAGAGAAGCCGTGCAGTCATTGTCGTATTCCTTTCAGGTAACGAGTATGACCGCCGGGATAGGTAGCTTTGGTGACAGAAAGACGACAGTGTCGTAAAACTTTGGTAACAGATCATTCTGAGGACGATTCAAAAAACGCGCGCAGACGCACCCACTCGTGTTCCGCGCCAGGCAGCCCAAGGCGCAGCCAGTGGTCGGAATAGGGGAAGATGCGCGACCAGATTGCGCAAGCACCAAGCCGGGCCTGTGTTTCGTTTGCGCCGGGTGTTTCATAGGTCCGAAACAGGGAAGTACCACCGACAAGGCGCCAGCCTGCTGCGCTTGCCAGCCTGTCCAGACGGGCCGCGTCCATTGCCAGCCGCTGTGTGGTGGCAAGGCGCCAAGCATGATCGGATAAAGCGATGCGCCCGATTTCAATGGCCGCGCCGCTGACAGGCCAGGGGCCAGACAATGCTGTCATGCGGGCAATGGTTTCTTCACCTGCGATAGCAAAGCCCAGACGAACCCCTGCAAGACCCCAGAACTTCCCGAAGGAGCGCAACACGATGATCTTGTCACTGGCCTCGGCGACAAGAGATTGCGCGGGGCAGGCATCTGCGAAGCTTTCATCAATGACCATCCGACCAACTGTCTTGCTGAGGTCAAGAAGCTCGGCCGCATCGAAGTGGCGACCGTCTGGATTGTTGGGGTTGACGATGATGGCCAGATCGGCCCCTTCAAGCGCGGCAAGCGATGTCACTTCCACGACCTGCCACCCGCAGGCACGCAGCGCGGCCGCATGTTCATTATAGGTGGGTGCCAGCACATGCGCGATCGCTGGGCGGGACGAGAGAAGCGGGATCAACTGAATCGCCGCTTGTGCCCCCGCAAGCGCAATCATGGCGGCTTGCGTCCCATATGCAGCGCGGGCGGCGCTGATCAGACCATTTTGCGCGGCCTGTGTCGGCAGGTCTGTCCAGACATAGGCGGGCAAGGTTGGCAACGGATAAGGCTGGCGGTTTATCCCTGTGGACAGGTCAATCCAGTCTGTGCCACCGAAACGCGCCTTCGCTGCGTCGATATTCCCACCGTGATCGCGCATGATGTCCTGATCTTCTAGAGCCTGCGCCTTTCTGGCGTGCAGAATGCTCTGGCGCAAGCCCTTGAGATATCGATCAGCAAACCACGCCTATGGCAACTCACAAGGTGTTGCCGCGCACCGCTATCCGTATCACCGTTTCCCGTAGTAAAGGCCGACAACATGTTCGGCTTCTGCAAAAAACAGCCAGCGCTGTGCAGCCATGCCAGCAAGATGCAGGATCAGCGCCAGCGCGATGGTTGCATAGCCAAGCGGCAGGATCAGCAACAGGGCGACAGGGATCAGCACGCCAGTCGCAAGCGCGATGATGCGCAGCTTGTAAGCATGCTTCCGCCCAACCACATGGACCATTTCCCGCAGCAGATAGTTGCGCCCGGAATGGGGTGGCTCCAGCAGGCGCACCTTTCCAAGCCCACCCAGACCTGTGGCTGTGCCTGTGTCGCTGCCCGCCTCAGTGAATTGCCGGTCGCCGATTACCCAATGCGTGACCATGGCAACGCCCAAAGCCAACATCAGCAACAGGGCCAATGTTGATTGCGCCGCCAGAAGCGCACCACCTGCAAGGGCCGCCAGCACGAAAACCGGGGGTGTGGACCAATGCCGCCAGCGCGGCACGGCCTTGATCTGTGTATAGATCATCGCTGTGGCGAAAATCGTGACCAATGCCAGCACAGCACCCAACCAGCCAAAAAGCGGCAGCGGTGTGCCCGCGAAGACGGAACTGGCAGCGTGCGGGGCCATGATCGCCATTGTCGCTGACGCAAGAACTGCCTCGCGCGACAGCCAGCTTGAACGCCATTGCGTGAAGGCTTTGAGCGCGCGTTCGGGGTGGCCAAGATGGAACGCCGCGGCAATCAGCCCCGCGCCCGACAGCGCATAGCCAAGACCGAACAGCATGAATGCAGCCACGCCCACAGGCGCCGCGAGGCCAAGGCCCAACCAGACCAGCAGGCCGAAGCCAGTGCCAGAGAGAACAGTGAAGAGGATCAGGGACGGGGCAGGATGCATCGTTCAGAGCCTTTCAAGCGCGCGGTCAAGCCAGCCAAGGAAGCCCTTGGCCTGATCAGTCTGCGGTTCACACAGGCTGGCCAGATCGGGAACATCCAGCGTGTCACGCCCGCGCGGGGGAAGGTACTTGTTGACAGGTTTGGTGCCCTGTTCAGGCATCAGGTCAAACCCGCCGCGTTCTGCGGTCAGGCGCGAAACGTGGCTGTCAGGGTCTGCGAAATCACCGAAGTGACGCGCACCGGCAGGGCAGGTGCGCACACAGGCCGGTTCGCGGTCTTCCTCTGGCAGGTTTTCGTTATAAATACGGTCGACGCAGAGGGTGCATTTCTTCATCACCTTCTCCGACGCATCCATCTCCCGCGCGCCATAGGGGCAGGCCCATGCACAAAGCCCACAGCCGATACAGTCGGATTCGTTGACCAGAACAATCCCATCTTCCGTGCGTTTGTAGCTGGCGCCGGTGGGGCAGACCGTGACGCAGGGAGCATCGTCGCAATGCAGGCAGGATTTGGGGAAATGCACGACCACTGGCGCAGCATCTTCGCGCGCGACTTCAAAACTGTGAACGCGGTTGAGGAAAGTGCCTTCAGGCTCGCCGCCATAAGCGTCCATATCCGAGAGCGGCGCGCCGTAATTCTCGGTATTCCAGCCCTTGCAGGAAATCACGCAGGCATGACAGCCCACGCAAGTGTCCAGATCTATGACAAGGCCAAGTTTTTTCTGTGTGCTTGCGGGAAGTGTCGTCATGTTGTGCGGCCCTTTGGCGTATGGCTGAGGGCGAGGGTGTCGTGAGTATTTTTGGCAAGATGAAACCGCATGGCCATCATCCCTTCACCTGATGCGCAAGGTCTTGCGGGGCTTTGGGGACAGGCGAGGCTTGCCCCGGATGTGCCGGATAGCTGAGGCTTTGACCAGCCGGCGCTTTTTCAATCTTCACCCGCAAATCATACCATGCGGCCTGACCGGTGACGGGATCGGAATTGGCCCAGCGCATGCCGTCGCCTTTGGGCGGCATCAATTCGTGGATCAGGTGGTTGAGAAGGCTGGATTTCGTGGCTTCCGGCGCTGTCTCGTCCAGCGCCCATGCGCCGCGCCGTTTGGCAACCGCGTTCCATGTCCACACAGTTTTGGCGTTCAGCGCATCCATGCGCACAACAGGCAGGGTGATCTTGCCATGTGGCGATGACAGCGTGGCCCAGTCGCCTTCGGTAAACTTGTGCGCGGCCCAGATATCGCCGGACACATAAAGGGGCGTATGGCCGTGGATCTGGCGCAACCATGCGTTCTGACTGCCCCAGGAGTGGTAATGCGCCATCGGGCGCTGCGTCAGCGCATAGAGCGGGTAATCGGCGGGGTCGGTTTCGGCATCGGTGAAGGTTGGATACCAGACCGGAAGCGGGTCCATGCTTTCAATCAGGCGCCCGCGCAGATGATCGGGGGGCTGGCGGTGGCCGTGCCCTTCAGCGGCCAGCTGGAATTTGCGCAGCGGCTCGACATAGAGGTTGAACAGATAGGGTTGCGGGCTGTCATAGATGCCGCGCTCGACGGCCCAATCCTGATAGGCGGCATTCCAGGGTTTGTAGA
>SKGU01000130.1 GCA_007117255.1 Natronohydrobacter sp.
CCCTGTTCCTTCTGCCGCTTCATCTTGCCGGAGATACGCACAAAAGGGGCGCGCGTCAGCGCGCCCCCCTTTTAAGGCGTCAGTTCTTCACTACATCCTTGAGCAGCAGAAAGAATGACGGCTCAAGCTGGAAATTGTCGACTGCATCCGAGGTCACGGCATTCTGCATCCAGTTCGCCACGAAGACCCAGGGCGCATCCTCCTGCACGATCACCTGCATCTCGCGATACAGCCGCGCGCGCTCATCCTGATCGGTTTCGACACGGGCCGCCTCCAGCAGCGCATCGACTTCGGGGTTGGAATAATAGCCCGAATTGAAACCACCGGCATCGGGCCAGGCATCCGTGCGCAGCGCAAGGAACGGCAACGTGTCGGGGTCATTGGTCATCCAGGCCATCTGCGCGGCATCGGCGCGCCCCTCAAGCCCGGGGTTCACCCGGCCCAGGAAGGTGTTCCATTCATAGGTTTCGATGGTCACATCGAAGCCGACCTCTGCCAGATCCGCCTGAATCGCGGTGCCCATCGGAATCGGGTCCAGCATGCCAGAACCGCCCTCAGTGACATAGAAGGTCAGACTCGCACCCTCGGCCCCGGCCTCGGCCAGCAATTCGCGGGCGCGGTCAGGGTCATAGGGGTAGGGCTCCAGATCCTCGTTATAGGCCCAGGCGAAAGCGGGCGGGATCGGGCCGGCGGCAACAGTCGCCGTGCCTTCGAGCACGTCATTGACCAGTGCTTCCTTGTTGATTGCGTAATTCGCGGCCTGCCGCACGCGCTGGTCGGTAAACGGCCCTTCCTTCATGTTCAGGATCAGGAACCACAGATGCGGGCCAGCCTGTTCGTGGACCGTATGCATGTCGGTTTGGAATTGCGAGATCGCTACGGGCGGCACCTCGACCATCACATCGATACCCCCCGACAGCATCTCGGCCACGCGGGTATTGGCATCCGTGATGGGGCGGAAGATCACGGCTTCGGTGCCTGAAACACCGTCCCAGTAATCCTCATTGCGGGTCACGACCACACGCTCGTTCGAGCGCCATTCGGCAAAGCGGAACGGCCCCGTGCCCGAGGGGTTGCGCCCGAAATCGCTGCCATGCTCCATCACGGCGGCGGGCGAAACGATCAGCCCCGTCGGATAGGCAAGGTTCGACAGGAAGGGTGCATAAGGCTCGTTGAGCGTGAAGCGCACGGTCAGGTCATCTAGGGCTTCGACCGACTCGATCGCCGAGAAGAAGAACGAGAGCGGGAAGGGGCCAGTGTCGTGATAGGGGTGGTCCTCATTGAGCATCCGCTCGAAATTCCAGACCACGGCTTCGGCGTCAAAGGCGCTGCCGTCATGGAAGCTGACGCCCTCGCGCAGGGTGAAGGTATAGACCGTGCCATCCTCCGAAATCTCCCAGGCTTCGGCCAGGGCCGGTTCGACCTCGAGCGTGCCCGAGGCATAGCGAACCAGCCCGTCATAGACATTCATCAGGATACGGAAATCGTTGACGGCGGTCACCGCATGAGGGTCGAGCGCCTGCGGCTCGGCAATCTGGCCCACGACCAGCACGCCGGGCGGGGTTTGTGCCGTGGCGGGTGCGACCAGCGCAGAGCTGGCCAGAAGCGCGGCTGTCAAGACCCCGAAGCCGCGGCGGGTCAGTGCTGTAAAGGCCATTTGAGGCTCTCCCTGCTGATAATTGTTTGCTTAAATTATCATGATAATTTGCATCCGTCAAAATTTTCATGATAATTTGACCGGAAGAAAGGAATGAACCGGATGACATTCTCGATTCTTGCGCAAGATTTGAACACGGGTGCCTTCGGGGGGGCGGCGGCGACAGGTTCGCTCTGCGTTGGCGGCTGGGTGCTGCGGGGTGATTCGCGCGCCGGGATGTCCGCTTCGCAGGGCGCAGCCCCCTCGACCATGTGGGGCGAGGACGTCCTTGAGAGGATGCGCGGCGGCGAGGATGCGCAGACGGCGCTGGATGCTGTGGTCGACGCTGATGCCGGGCGCGGGTGGCGGCAACTGGCCGCGCTCGACACACAAGGCAACACAGCTTGCCACACTGGCCGGAATAACACCGGCTGGAGCGGATCTCTGCTTGGCCCGGGGCTTGTCGTGTCGGGCAATCTTCTTGACGGGCGGCAGGTCTTGGACGCGCTCAGCGACAGCTTTCAGCGTGCAGATGGCAGCATGGCCGAACGGCTTCTGGTTGCGCTAAAAGCTGCTGAAAGAGCAGGTGGCGACACACGCGGTCTGCAATCAGCAGCCTTGCTTGTTGTCGGCGATATGATGCCGCCGCTCACTTTACGGATCGATTGGGCAGAGGACCCGCTTGGCGCGCTGCACGCGCTGTATCGCCGCAGCCAGAGTGGCGACTATGCCGCCTGGCTGCCTTGTGTGCCAACCCGTGATAACCCCGAGCATGGCCCGCAGTGAACAGGGTAGAGCGCACAGGGCTTGTTGGATTGTTCGGCGCAATGCTCTGACCATGGTCCCTGACAAGACATCTCTGCTCGCGCGCCCTCGTGGTTTGCAACCGCTTCACAAATCTTGCCTAGCTTGCATAGGTGTCCGAGCGGCGCCTGGCTTGCTACAGGCTGAGTGTTCATTTCCGATACGGCCCTATCGCGTATGGTCAGGTTCGCTGCGCTCCGGGGATCATTGGTCGTTGCCTTGCAGAGCGTGAAGCACGCCGAGGGACTGGAACGAATGGGTCCTGAGCCTTCACTGCAGGCTTGGCCGTGTTCTTTGAAGCAGGTGCTCAGATCAGGTTCCGTATGACATGGCGTCCGCCGTGTTTGCGCAGAGTGCGCCAGTTTCAAGGCCAATGACAAACGTCATGAAGCCCGGCCCGTCTGGCATGACGGACCTGAAGAAGGGCCGGCTTGCGGTTTGGATCAACGCGAACCAAGCGCTTGTTCAGAAGGCTGGATCAAAGTCTTCCTGTCCTGACAAGCGACGAGGGCTTGCCCGAAAGCAAGGCTGCCGTCATTTGCCGGAAGCTTTTGATGGATCAACAGGCGCGCGCCGCGTAGAGCCCTGAACATATACTCAAGCAACACCACATTCTGGAAACAGCCGCCTGTCAGAACAACGGCTTCTGCGCGGCCTTCATTCAGCAGCCGACGTGCGGGTCTGGCGAAGAACTCTGCCAGACTGGAATGAAACCGTGCAGCGATCAGTGCTTTGTCGACGCCTGCTTCGAGATCAGCACAAATCGCCCTGAATAGCGGTGTCACCACAATTTCCGGGGCGTCATCTGTCGCATAGGGGGTGGCGGTCGGGGCGAGGATCGCGAGCGCTTCCAGTGCCATCGCAGCTTCTGCCTCATGGCTTTGGCGAGCAGGGCAGATCCCCAGAATGGCCGCAACCGCGTCGAACAATCTTCCTGCGGAACTGGACAGCGGAGCATTCAGCCCTGACGCGCAAGCCTGACGGATCAGTGCGCGTGGTGCATCGGGAAACAGCCTGTCTGCCATATGCGCCAGACCTGCCGCATCCAGCCGAACAAGCGCGTTGCGCCATGGCTCGCGCTGCGCGGCATCTCCGCCCGCGAGGGGAGCGGGCTGCAGCCATGTGACACGCTCGAACCCCTCATAATCGCCAAGCAGCAACTCACCGCCCCACAACGTGCCGTCCGGGCCTAGCCCCAGCCCGTCCAGTACAATCGCAGCAACCTTCCCGCTGTCACGCGGCCAGCCATTTTCGCCCAGACAGGCTGCAAGATGGGCGTGATGGTGATGGACGGGGGTCACGTCAAGGCCCATGGCGCGGCCTGCTTGTGTGGGGCGAAAGCCGTCATGCGCATCGACCGCGACACGTTCTGGCCGGTGCTCGAAAAGAGCTGCATAATCGCCAAGAGCTTTTTCGTACTCATCCCATGTCAGGGCATCATCCAGATCACCAAGATGATGCGAAAGCAGGGCCTCCCCATCGCGTGTCAGACAAAATGCACCTTTCATCTGGCCACCCATGGCCAGTATCTGGGGCGCATCTTCAAAACCTGACGGCAGTGGGCATGTGTCGGGCACCCGCCCTCTCGCGTGGCGCAGGATCATGGGGCCTCTGGGTGTCATCCGTTCAACGGAATCATCCAGCCTGCGGGCTATGTCACGGTCATGCATCACGAAACCATCGACGAATTGCGCCAGCTTGGCGCGTGCATCGGCGTTGCTGATGACTTGCGGTTCGCCCGAGAGGTTGCCCGAAGTCATGACCAGCGGGGCATTGAACTTATCCATCAGCAAGTGATGCAGCGGCGTGTAGGGCAGCATCCAGCCCAGCGTTGGTATCCAGGCGCTACTGCAGGTGCCAGATGGTCGCGCTCTGTACGCTCCAGCACCACGATCGGAGCTGCGGCGTCTTGCAGACGGGAACGCTCGGCGGGTGATACGGCGCAACAGGCCACGATCATATCCAGTGTGCCCATCAAGGCGAAGGGTTTGGTCGGGCGGTGTTTGCGGCTGCGGAGCAATGCAACGGCTGTGTCTGAACGTGCGTCGCAGGCCAGATGAAAACCGCCAATTCCCTTGATGGCCAGTATCTCACCGGCTTGCAGCGCCATCACTGCCAAGGCGATAGGGTCGCCCTCTGTTGTGCCGCCGTTTCGCTCGAACCAAAGCTGTGGGCCGCAATCGGGGCAGGCAATTGGCTGAGCATGAAAACGGCGGTCAGCGGGGTCACTGTATTCGGCGGCGCAGGCGCTGCACATCGTAAAGCCTGCCATCGTCGTCTGGGCGCGGTCATAGGGCAGGTTGCGCAGGATCGAAAACCGCGGCCCGCAATGCGTGCAATTGGTAAAGGCATAGCCGAAGCGCCGTGCCGACGGGTCGCGGATTTCGGCAAGACAGGCGGGGCATGTCGCGGCATCGGGTGTCACGCGCGTGCGCACGGCCCCGCCTGCGCTGGCGCGGATCTCGAAATCAACTGGCAGATCGGCGGCCTGCAAGGATTCCACATCCAGTGCATCAACGCGCGCCAATGGCGGGGCTTCAGCTTTCAGAGCGGCCAGAAATGCGGGCATCTTTGCGCCGCGTGCCTCGATCAGCACCCCGCTGGCGTCATTCAAAACCCAGCCCTGCATCCCAAGCCGTTGCGCCAAGACCCATACGAAAGGCCGAAAACCGACGCCTTGCACCTGACCTTTGACCCTGATCCTGCAAGTCTGACTCATCGTTTCTTTTTCTCTCGACCACCTGTCAAGATGCGGCACTCCACCTTGGCAGGTATCGGGGGTCAGCCATGCCGCTGTGACGGTTTCAATGCACTGTGCAAACCATACACGGGTCGAAACTGCGCACAATGTGTTGCACGGATAGCGGTGTATCCTCGCCGGGCATGACCGTGGCCCCGACAAGTGCTGCCTCGAGCGGACCGGGCACGCCTGCGGCATCACGCGGGCTGAAATTCCATGTTGTCGGAGCGATGATCTGATAGGAGGCAATTTGGCCTTCGTCTATGCGCAGCCAATGCCCCAATGCGCCGCGCGCGGCCTCAACCAGCCCCACGCCTTCAGCCTGTGCAGGCAGGTCACCTTGCGACATGAACAGCGCTGTCGGATCAATCGCCTGCGCCAGCTCTTCCATCAGGATTTGTGTGCGCGCGACTTCCAGCAACCGCGCCCCGACCCGCGCCAGTACGCCGCCACCTTTGGCGACAAGATCGCGTGCCAGCGGATGGCCGTCGATGACCTGACGCGCCAGCGCGCCGCATTCCACGGGCAGGCCCGACAGACGCGGCGCCTTGCACCAACTATAGCCGGGCGCGCGCATTTCCTCATCCGGTTCCGTCAGCCCGTGGGCGGGGTGTACGGCTGTGCCCAGCATCCATGCATGGCTGACATCCTCTCGGATCGCTCCCAGTGCGATGTCGTGCCGCGTGCCGTCCTGCCACATGCCGCGGGCAAAACCGAACCGGGCCTCGATTGGGTAAGCGCCAAAGCTCAGATATCGCCCGGCACCCAGACCCATCTGCGCCAGATCAAGGCTGGCAGCAGCCCGCAGAAACAACCCCGCATCGCCGCTGTGCCAGTCCAGAAGGCTGTCTTGCGTCTGCAGGGCGATAAACATTTCCAGAGGCGCGCCAAACAGGTCGCGTTCCAGAAACCGCCGGAAGCTGCGCAAGCTGGCGAGAATGCGCATACGTTCCGCCGCCGCAGGCGTGCGGGTCACACCGCCGGGCTGGATGGCCAACGTATGCGGCCATTTGCCCGCCATCAGTCCGAGAATATGCATCAGGCTTGCGCGTGCCTCTACTGCAGCGCGTGCGCCCGATCCTTCCATGGCGGTGAAGCGCTGCAAGACAGCATCATGCCAGTCATGGCCATGATATGCAGGGCGGGCGAAATCAGGCATGAAGAACAGATAGAAATGCGTCAGGTGATCGCAGACATTTTCAACCGCATGGATCAGCGCTGCCATGCCCTCGCCTTGCGGCGTCGGGCGCAACCCCATTGCGTGTCCCAATGCCCGAGCGGCAGCGGCGGACTGACTGATCGAACAAATGCCGCAGATGCGTGGTGTAATAGTCAGCGCATCGCGCGGGTCGCGCCCTTCCAGCATGCGCTCAAACCCGCGATATTGTGGTGCATTGACCCTGGCGCTGGAAACGACCCCGTCTTTGACCTCCAGATGCACTTCCAGATCGCCTTCGACACGGTTGAACGGGCCGACGACCAGTTTTGCGCTGTTCATGGGCGCGGCTTCCGCAACGTGGGGGGGATTTCTACACGGTCCGAGATTGCGTTGCGGGCGATGCGTTCGGGGGTTGCGGCCTTGGAAAGCGATGCCAGCGCCATGAACCACGCTTTGGGCATGTCTGTGGGCAGCCCCACCGGAATGCCCGCGATCTTGGGGGTCTGGCTGAAGGCATGGCGGGGGTTTTCAAACTCGGGTGCCGTGCAGTTGATGCAGGGATAGCCCCCGGAGGTGCAAGACCCCGAACCGTTCCACGGCCGGATATTGCAATCACCCACGGCCTGCGTGCCGATACAGCCAAGATGCTCCATCATGCAGCCCATTTCGGACAGGTCACGGGCGCTGGCCTTGTATTCGTAGAATTCATTCTTGGGACAGCCGTGATGCACCAGATGATCAGCAAAGAAACGTGGCCGGGCGTAGCCGTCAAGGTCCTGGGCATGGAACGCGCCAGCTTTCAGCAGCATCAGTGTTTCCAGCACCCAACCCGGATGCGTCGGACAGCCAGCCACATTGATAACCGGCAGGTCTGCCCGGTCCCGGAAATCAGGCGCCAACAGGCCGCCGATATGACTGCCTTCATACTGAATGCCCACAGCATCGGACGGATTATCACCAGCCGTGGTCACGCCGCCAAATGCCGCGCAGCTGCCAACCGCAATCACATGACGCGCGCTGGGCGCAAGGGTCTGCACCCAATGCATCATGGACCGGCCTGTTCCCGTCAGCATCTGATACCGTCCTGTGCCGCGTGGCCCGCGCGCAATGGCTCCTTCTATGCATAACAGATCAAGCGCGACTTCGCCCTGCATGATCCGATCCAGCAGCGCACGCACCTCGGTGCCTGTCTCGACGCTGAGCGCCGGGTGCCACAAGACACGGATACCAGCGTCCTCTAGCGTATCGAACACATTGGGGTTTTCAGCGCAAAGCAGTGACATGGTGCATCCACCGCAGCCCGATGCCTGAAGCCAGAGAAGGTTCATGTATCCCCCGCGGCGTGGGCGAGCGGCAGTTCAAGCCGGAAACAGGCCCCATTGGTTTGTTGCGGACATACCCGCAGGTTGCCGTGATGTTCCTGAGCAATCTTGTGGCTGATTGACAAGCCCAGTCCGGTGCCTTTCCCGACGGGCTTCGTCGTGAAAAACGGATCAAAGATCATCGCCGCGATGTCTGGTTCGATGCCGGGGCCATTATCGGAAACCTGCAGCACTGCAATCCCGTCTTCCTGCGTGCAACTCAGCGCCACGCGTCCGTTTTCCTGTCCTTCCAGAACGTCGAGCGCATTCTGCACAAGGTTCATGACCACTTGTTGAATGTGTCCGGCGCGCCCATGCATGATAAGGCTCTCACATCCTTCATGGACAAGACGAACACTCCCGGCGCGTCCGCGCAGCACCCATTTCGCGGCGACGCGGCTGATCTCGACAAGATCGAACTCTGCGATTTCGCCAGATCCGTCTGCCGACAGGCGACGCAGATCTGCCACGATGTCGCGCACCCTTTCGGCCCCCTCGCGCGCGCCGCGCACAGCTTCGCGCAGGTTGCGCAATTCGCGGTCGAGCCGCAGGTCCTCGCGCAGCGCGACCAGTTCGTCCCGGCTGGCGCCTTCAGTTACACGGTCGAAATAGCTTTCGAACTTGGTGGCGTAGCGTTCCAGCGCGTGGGCATTGGCATAGACGAAGCTGATCGGGTTGTTCAATTCATGGGCAACACCCGCCAGCAACCGACCCAGCGAGACCAGCTTTTCATTGCGCACAAGCTGGCCCTGCATGGCCTTCAGCTCGTCATGGCTTTGCGCCAGCGCCTGATAAGCCTGACGCAATTCGCCCACAGACCGCCCGGTCAAGACGAACCCTGCGACACGCGCGCGATCATCGAGGCGGGGTGCGATGACCAGTTCATAGGGCATTGGGGCGGGCAGGGCGTCCAGTTCCAGTTCGATAGATACGGGCGCTCGGTTGATCCGGCAGTCGTCCAGCGCGGCTTGCAAAGCGGCAGGGTTGGTAAACAGGTCGGCGGTCTGACCGCCCTGCAACTCTGCGTCATCCCGCCCCAGGCGCGCGGTCAATGACGCTGACACCTGCTCGATCTTGCCAAGGCGCGAGGCGACGATCAGAACATCCGAGACCGAAGCCAGAACCGACTCCAGAAACCCGCGCATGGATTGCAATTCCGTATTTTGCGTCTGCAGCCGTTCCTGATAGGCGACCAGTTCCGCATAATTGCGATCCATGGCCGCGAGCACTTCGGCCCATGTCTGATCGGCAAGCCGGCTATCCAGATGCGCCAAGAGCGGTGAGGTCGAGCCAGGCGACGGAAAATTCGGTTCCATAGTGGCAATTTAACGCAACCCATTGCAACATGCTACCGGCATGTGCCAGTTTTGCCCCAGCGGGAACAAAAGGAGTGCCTGATGCAACGCGTCACTGTCACACTGCCCGAAACCCTGTGCCGTGATCTCGACAAATTCGTACAGGATCGCCGCTACGATAATCGATCCGAAGCGATGCGGGACTTGTTGCGTATGGGATTACGCGGCTCCGAGGACGCCGCACAAGGTGAGGCGATGGGGGTCCTGAGCTATGTCTTTGATCATCATACCCGCGATCTGGCCAGCCGGTTGATGCACCATCACCACGACCACCATGCGCTGAGCATCACAACAAGTCATGTCCATCTGGATCATGAGACCTGTCTGGAAACCGCAATCCTGCGCGGCCCTGCCGATGCCTTGCGCGCCTATGCGGATGGCGTGCTTAGTCAACGCGGTGTCGTGCATGGTAATTTGTTTCTGATCCCGGTGGAAAGCCATGCCACTGCGCATGACCATGGTCATGGCGCGGTGCGCCACGAACACCTCCATGTCAGAGAGAGTTTCTGACATGCAGGTGCCCCGGGGTGTAATGCGGGGTCAGGGAATGGGGCACTTCCTGCCCATGCGCCTCCATCAGGCGTGCGTCGCCCAAGACCTCGTGCGCGGGGCCATCGGCGCAGACGCGCCCCTGATCGATGACGATCACACGCGGGCAAAGCTCCAGCACCAGTTCCAGATCATGGCTGGCAATCAGCATCGCTTGATCCATCTTCGCCAACAGCGCGATCAACCGTCGCCGCTGACGCATGTCCAGCGCGGCCGAAGGTTCATCCAGCAGCAGCAGATCCGGTTGCATGGCCAGCGCGCCTGCAATACAGGCGCGCCGCTTCTCGCCACCTGACAGGTGATGCACAGGCCGGTCCTCCAACCCGGTCAGTTCGCAAACGCTGAGCGCAGCGCGCGCCCGCGCGGAGATTTCTGCCTCGGACAGACCCAGGTTGCGCGGCCCAAACGCCACATCTTCTGCCAGCGTGGGGCAGAATAACTGGTCTTCGGCCTGCTGGAATACCAACGCGGTCTCCGTGCGGAATTGCCCGGGCAGGACAGTGCGTCCCATGACGCGCACGCTTCCGGCCTGAGCGCGCAGAACGCCGGCAATGGTGTGGAACAGCGTCGTCTTGCCCGCGCCATTCGGCCCGACCAACCCCACATGCGCACCGCGCGGCAGGGCAAAGGACAGTTCTTTCAGTACGGGCGCATGGCCCGGCCAGCCGACCGAAAGCCCGTCGAGGTCCAGCACGTTTACAATGTCCGGTCCAGCCATACTACCCCTAGGGCCAAGAGAGCAGCCCCTGTGATGGCTGCCCAGTCGCGCGCATGCAAGGGCGAATTGGGCAGCGCCAGTCCCGTGCCGTAGCCGCGTAGCCGCATCGCCGCCCAAAGCCGCTCGGATCGTGCCTGCGCGCGGATCAGACTGGTCGCCAAAAGCAGCGCATGATCGGGCAGGGCGCGCCAGCCTCGCTTGCCACCGCGCAGACTGCGCGCAATGGACGCGCGGCGCAGCTCGGTCGTGACCTCATCGAGATAGCGCAGGGTCAGCAGCGCCAGATCGGTCATCAGCGCAGGCACGCGAAGGGCGCGCAACCCGGCAACCAGATCGAAGGGCGACAGCGTGGCCAGAAGCGCCACTGTCACCGCTACGATGGACAGAAGCCGTCCGGCGATCAGGGCGGCGGCCTGCAGCCCTTCAAGACGCAGCGCCACCGGGCCAATCTGGGCCAGCACTGTCGACCCCGAGATCAGCGGCAACACCAGCGTCAGCCCCAGCACCAACAACATCGGCGCGCGCATCCGGCGCAGGACCACGCGGCCCGCACCAAAGACCAGCACAACGCTCACGGCCAGTGCCATGACCAATGGCAGTACGGCCAGCCCCTGCACGGCTGCAAAGCCAAAGGCCAGCACCAGCGCGAGGATCAGGCGCGCGCGCGGCGAGGTTTCAGCCATCTGGTAACAGCCGCGGTTCGATCCGGCGCAGCACGCGCAGCAATACCAGCACGATCACACCTTCGGCCAATGCCAGCGGCAGATGCGCGAGCGCAAAGATTTGCACCGCCGCGCGCTCAGCGCGCGCGTCAAGTTCGGCAGGCAACCCGGTCAGCACAATCGCCGCGAAAATCGCTATTGCAACCACCACAGCGCCGGCCCCCGCCCCGAACGCCGCGAGATCCGGCCAGCGCCCGCCGATCTGTTGCCACAGCCTGAGGGCCAGAAGCGCAGGCAGGCACAGGATCAAGCCGTTCAGGCCCAAAGTGGTCAGCCCGCCATGCCCGAACAGCACCGCTTGCAGGAACAGCCCAACCATGATCGCAGGCACCGCGAACCAGCCCAGCATCACTCCCATCAGCCCCGCAAGCATCAGATGCACAGTTGTCGGTGGCACAGGCACTGCGGCCAGCGAGGCTGCAAAAAACACTGTGGTCAGCATTGCCACACGCGGAATTTCGGCCTGCGGGTCAGGTCGCGCCTTGATCCGGTGCAGGGCCACTGCCACGAGCCCGGCACTGCAGGCATAGCCCGCCAGCGCCATCTCGACCGGCACGATCCCGTCAGGCAGATGCATCGCGCCCCTTTCTGCGCGTCAGCGCGAACAGCGCTGTGCCCAAGGCACCCCATGCCACCAGCGCGACCATCAGCAGCCGCTGCCCCCAGCTTTGCGCGCCGCCAGTGGCGACCACGACAGGAGCGTCATCCGTCACATCCACATGCACCATCGCACCATGCCCGGACTGGCGGACCTGAAAGCTCCAGCGCCCGGTCTCGGACCCAAGCACAAATTCCAGCCGTCCGTCGCGATCTGTGACACCTTGCCCCCAGGCACTGACAGGATTGTCTGGCGCATAGATGATCACCTGCGCATGCGACATCGGTTTGCCGGTGTCGTAGAACGCATGCAGCCGCACGGCCTGCGCGGTCTCGGCCTCAATCAGGGCGGCATGCGAAAACGCGGCGAGCGGGGTGAGACACCCCGCTGCGCACACCGTCAAGGCACACAGCCTAGAGAGCAGAGTCATGGCAATGGCCTTCTCCGAAATGGCCCAGATGCAAGCCATCCAGTGAGAAATCAAACTCGCCGCCTGTTGCAAATGGCGCAAAGCCGATCGCTTCGAGATTCACCTCGTCATCGTCTGCCTTGTCGGCGCGACCGAAGAGATGGTCAAGATGCAAGGTGATTTCCAGATCAGCTTCGCCGCCCTCTGTCACGAAGCCCTTGCGCTCATCGCCCAGATATTCGCCACAGGCATGGGCGATCGCATCCGCGCTGCGCAGGGTAAACTCCACTTCTTGCCCGTCCTTGCGTGCGATGCCTTCAAAGACCAGCGAGAAGCCTTCGTCACCTGGCACCAGCGCCCAGGACAGCGCGTTGAAATGGCCTGCAGGCGCAGTAATGGTGGCGAGTTCGACCAGATCATTGTCATCTGCATCGACCAGATCGACTGTGAACGGGCCGTCAAAGGGCAGCGCCACGCCGGTAATCTCCGGCCCTTCGGCCATGAAGGGCGGATCGGTCTGCCATGCGGTGATCTGGTCGAAGGTGGCAAAGATGCTGGTGAATTCCAGCGCCCAGCCATCCTTGGTCAGCTTCGGCGCGTTAAAGCCCTCAGTCGCCAGATCCTCGCCGCTGGCAAAGAGTGTCAGGCTGCCAGCATGGGCGGAGAAGCTGTTGAGTGCGGCCATCGTGGCAAGCACGAAAACTCGGGTCATGAGCAGAGTTTCCCTTTTGTAAGAGCTTTTATCTACTTTGTCATACAGCTCTCGCACGACCCGTCAAGTGCGCGAATAGGAGCTGGCTCGGACAAGTGACGCGCGGTCTGGAAAGGCTGTTTCCGCCGGAAAATCACATTGGAAATCCCTTCACCGGGGCCTGTGCCACCCTTCGCGAGCAAAGCTGTATCTTTTCAGCGCCTTATGTCTTGGTTCTGCGAAAGGGCGTTTTTCCTGCCACGTTGCACATGGCTGAGGCATTTTTTCCTAAGAAATTGGCAGCGAAGACCGGAGGAGGCCCGAATATCCATGCCTGACACCCCCAATGATCGAATCGAGACGTTTTATGAGGTGATGCGCGCCCAGGGCATTTCGCGGCGCTCCTTCATGAAATACTGCACCCTGACCGCGACGGCGCTGGGGCTTGGTCCCGCCTTCGTGCCGAAAATCGCCCATGCGATGGAAACCAAGCCCCGAACGCCGGTCATCTGGCTGCACGGGCTGGAATGCACTTGCTGTTCAGAAAGCTTCATCCGCTCGGGCCATCCCTTGGCCAAGGATGTGATCCTGTCGATGATCAGCCTGGACTATGATGAACTTCTGATGGCGCCCTCGGGCGAGGCCGCGCAAGCCGTGCTGGAAGAAACCATTGCGAAGTACAAGGGCAACTACATTCTGGCTGTTGAAGGCAACCCGCCCCTGAACGAGGACGGGATGTTCTGTATCTCGGGCGGCAAGCCCTTCGTGGACAAGCTGAAACGTGTCGCCAAGGATGCGAAAGCGATCATCGCCTGGGGGGCCTGTGCGTCCTATGGTTGTGTGCAGGCCGCAAGCCCGAACCCGACTCAGGCCACGCCCATTCACAAAGTCATCACCGACAAGCCCATCATCAAGGTGCCCGGCTGCCCACCGATTGCTGAAGTCATGACCGGGGTGATCACATACATGGTCACATTCGACCGGATGCCCGCGCTCGACCGGCAGGGCCGCCCGCTGATGTTCTATTCGCAGCGCATCCATGACAAATGCTACCGCCGCCCGCATTTCGACGCGGGCCAGTTCGTCGAGAACTGGGACGATGAGGGCGCGCGCAAGGGCTATTGCCTGTATAAGGTCGGCTGCAAGGGACCGACCACTTACAACGCCTGCTCGACTGTGCGCTGGAACGAGGGCGTCAGCTTCCCGATTCAGGCCGGTCATGGCTGTATCGGCTGTTCCGAGGACGGCTTCTGGGATCAGGGCAGTTTCTATGACCGCGTAACCGATATCACCCAGTTCGGGGTTGAAGCCAATGCCGACCGCGTGGGCTTGGCCGCTGTCGGCGTCGTGGGCGGCGCGGTGGCGGCCCATGCCGCACTCTCGGCGTTGAAACGCGCGCAACAAAAGGCTGTCGGTCAGTCCAATGCGGCCAAAGCCGCGAAAGAGGAGGCATAATCCATGCTGGAAACACCTAATGGCTACACCATGGACAATTCCGGCCGCCGCATCGTCATCGACCCGGTGACCCGGATCGAAGGCCATATGCGTTGCGAAATCAATGTCGATGAGGATGGCGTGATCCGCAACGCCGTCAGCACGGGCACTATGTGGCGTGGGCTGGAAGTGATCCTGAAGGGCCGCGACCCGCGCGACGCATGGGCCTTTACCGAACGCATCTGCGGTGTCTGCACGGGCACCCACGCGCTGACGTCGGTACGCGCGGTCGAAGATGCTTTGGGTATCCAGATTCCCGACAATGCCAATTCAATCCGCAATATCATGCAGCTCAATCTGGAGATTCACGACCATATCGTGCATTTCTACCATCTGCACGCTCTGGACTGGGTCAACCCGATCAATGCGCTGCGCGCTGACCCCAAGGCAACCAGCGAGTTGCAGCATATGGTCAGCCCCGCGCATCCGCTCTCCAGCCCCGGCTATTTCCGCGATGTGCAGAACCGGCTGAAGAAATTCGTCGAATCCGGCCAGCTGGGCATTTTCAAGAACGGCTACTGGGACAACCCGGCCTACAAGATGCCGCCCGAGGCCGATCTGATGGCCACGACCCATTATCTGGAGGCGCTGGATCTGCAGCGCGAGATCGCCAAGATTCACACCATCTTCGGCGGCAAGAACCCGCATCCGAACTGGCTGGTGGGTGGCGTGCCTTGCCCGATCAACATGGATGGGGCGGGCGCGGCCGGCGCGGGCATCAATATGGAGCGGCTCAACCTGGCCTCCTCGATCATCGACAAATGCATCGAGTTCAACAACAACGTCTATATCCCCGACGTCATCGCCATCGGCAATTTCTACCGCACCTGGCTGCATGGTGGCGGGCTGTCATCGCAAGCTTGCCTTGCCTATGGCGACATTCCCGAAAATGCCAATGATTTCAGTGCCGGTCAGTTGCATCTGCCGCGCGGCGCAATCATCAACGGCAACCTGAACGAAGTGCATGATGTCGATGTGCGCGACCCTGAACAGGTGCAGGAATTCGTCGATCACAGCTGGTACACTTATGGCGAGCCGGGGCGCGGTCTGCATCCGTGGGACGGCATCTCGGAAGCGGAGTATGTGCTGGGCCCCAACTCGAAGGGCACGCGCACCGATATCAAGGAACTGGACGAGGCCGCCAAATACAGCTGGATCAAGGCACCCCGCTGGCGCGGTCACGCGATGGAGGTGGGGCCGCTCGCGCGGTATGTCGTGGGCTATGCGAAAGGGCATGAAGACATCAAGGATCAGGTCGACGGGCTGTTGCGCACCATGAACCTGCCTTTTGACGCGCTGTTTTCGACGCTCGGACGCACAGCGGCACGCGCGCTGGAATCGGAATATTGCGGGCGTTTGCAGAAGTACTTCTTCGACAAGCTGGTAACCAACATCCGCAATGGTGATACCCACACGGCGAATGTCGAGAAATGGGACCCCAAGACCTGGCCCAAGGAAGCCAAGGGCGTCGGCTTCACCGAAGCCCCGCGCGGCGCACTGGGTCACTGGATCCGCATCAAGGACGGGCGCATCGAGAATTATCAATGCGTGGTGCCGACCACCTGGAACGGCAGCCCGCGCGACCTTCAAGGCAATATCGGCGCGTTCGAGGCCAGCCTGATGAATACACCGATGGAACGGCCTGACGAACCGGTCGAAGTGCTGCGCACCCTGCACAGTTTCGACCCGTGCCTGGCCTGTTCGACGCATGTCATGTCGCCCGACGGCGATGAATTGACCACTGTGCGTGTGCGCTGAGGGGTGCTTGAGCAATGGCATCCGATCCTGACTTGGCAGAGAGCCCCGCCACCCCTTTTCACAAAGCGGGCACGCATAAACAGACCTCGGTCTATGTCTATGAGGCGCCGGTCCGCATCTGGCACTGGGTCAACGCTTTGGCGATCCTGGTCTTATGCGTGACGGGCTATTTCATCGGCAAACCCCTGCCCAGTTTCACCGCGCAGGAAGCCACCTATCAGTTCTTCTTCGGCTATCTGCGCTTTGTGCATTTCGCGGCAGGTATGGTGCTGACTGTGGGCTTCTTCGGGCGGCTCTACTGGGCGTTCGTCGGCAACCACCACGCGCGGCAATTGTTCAGCTTTCCGTTCTGGTCACGCCATTTCTGGGTCGAAGTCTGGTTCGAGATCCGCTGGTATCTGTTTATGGTCAAAGAGCCCAAGAAATACGAGGGGCACAACCCGCTGGCACAGCTTGCAATGTTCTTCTTCATCACGGTGGCGACTGTGTTCATGATCGTCACGGGCTTTGCGCTGTATGCCGAAGGGCAGGGCACGGATCACTGGATGTACAAGGCCTTTGGCTGGGTCATCCCGCTAGCCGGGAACAGCCTTGATGTGCATATGCTGCACCGGATGGGGATGTGGGCGATGGTGGTTTTCGTGATCGTGCATATCTATGTCGCAGTGCGCGAGGATATCATGTCGCGCCAGTCGATCATCTCGACCATGATCTCGGGACATCGCACCTTCAAGGATGACCGCCCCGACTGAACTTGGGCGTGAATCACGGCGTATGAAGCGGCCCTTCGGGGCCGCTTTCTTTTTCTGATTTGCAAACAAACTGATCGAATATTGAAGAAGTGGAAACCAAATTGCCATCATGCCGCGGTGCGGCATGCAACGGGATACCGATTTTACCTATATCATTCAGTTCGTTAGAAATTCTGGCCAAAAACAGAAAAACATGCACCCACGCGGTATGGAAAGTTATAGCCTGCTTGAGGCGCAAGCTGCAAAACCTGCGACCAGCCAGCCCGGCAAGATGGAGGAAACCGTGGCCAGCCAGACCAAACCCGCCCGTATTCTTGTGCTTGGCATCGGCAACGTGCTCTGGGCCGATGAAGGCTTCGGTGTCCGCTGCATTGAGCATCTGGCCGCGAACTGGGCCTTGCCAGATCATGTGCACCTCATGGATGGCGGCACGCAGGGCCTGTATCTGCTGCCCTTTCTGGAAGATGCCGATGCTCTGATTGTATTTGATGCGGTCGATTACGGGCTGACCCCCGGCACCATGAAGATCGTCGAGAATGACGAGGTGCCCGCCTTCATGGGCGCAAAGAAAATGAGCCTGCATCAGACCGGCTTTCAGGACGTTATCGCCACGGCGCAACTGATGGGCTATTGCCCCGGGCAAATGCTGCTGATCGGTGTGCAGCCGGTCGAGCTGGAAGATTACGGCGGGGGTCTGCGCCCGCTGACCGCTGCACAGATCGCCCCGGCGGTGCAAATCGCGCTGACGCGCTTGCGCGACTGGGGTGTCGATGTGCAGCCGGGTCGCACCGCAACCGGCGATCTGGCCGACCCGTCAATCGCCCGCGACGCCTACGAAACGGGCCGCCCGTCTGAAGACGCCGCTTGCCGTATCGGCGATGACCGTTTCTTTCCCGCAAAAGCCTGATCGATATGTGTGTCGGAACTCCCATGCAGGTATTGGCCGTTGACGGAATTGCAGCCGATTGCTGTGATGGCACACGGCGCGAACTGATCGATCTGTCGCTCGTGGGCGATGTCTCTGTCGGCACATGGCTGCTGACCCATCTGGGCTGCGCGCGCGAAATCCTCTCGGAGGCTGAGGCCCGCCAGATCATGGCTGCGCTCGATGGGCTGCGCGCGTTGATGGCCGGTGACGGGCTTGGCGACGCTTTCGCCGATCTGGAGGCCCGCGCGCCCTCGCTGCCCCCCCATCTTCAGGCCGCGCTTGATGCGGGCCAATCCACTGGCTGAGGAGGTCTCATGTCCCACCCGCTTCTGACCCGCCTGACCGAAGAATTCGGCTGGCCCTTACTCGACACTCCCGACACATTGGCCGCGCATCTGGCGCAGCCCGGTCTGCACTGCCTGTTCATCCCCGGTGATGCCAGACGCAATCTTGAAACCGCCGATGCCGCCGTGATCCTGCCCGAGTTGCAGCAGGCCTTTCAGGGCCGCTTCGATTGTGCGCTGATCGGGAACGGGCTGGACGCGGGGCTGCGCGAGGCAACGCGCGTCCTGAAAACGCCGTCTTTCCTGTTCTATGAAGGGGATCAGTTTCTTGGCGGGATCGCCAAGATTCGCGACTGGGACGATTACATGAACCGTATCCCACAAATCCTGTCCGCCAAAGCCGAGGTGTAGCTCATGCAAAGCCCCTTCACCCTGCCACCAACCGGCTTCGGCCCCGGATCGCAATCAACCGATGAGGCGCTTGAATACATTGCGCTGCCATCCGGAATGCGCACTTATGTCCCCCATACGCCCGAGATCGACGATCTCGATAGTGCGGCACCTGCGTTGGCGGTGCTTGATCAGATCGCGCAGGCCTGTGATCTGGTGGCCCGCGAAGGGGGCCGCGTGCAAATCGCGCTTGATACGCTCGCGCCGCCCGCGCGCAAACTTTTGGCCGAAACCCTGGGTCATGGTGAAGTGTCGATGAAACTGCGCGGCGTGCCTGCGGTCGCGGTTCAGGAAAGCGTCTTCACCGGTGTCTGGGTGCTGCAGGGCGCGGGTGTCGATCTGGTGGAAATCGGCCCGGTGCCGGAACTGGCGATTGCGCGCGCCCACCAGCCCCACCGCGCATCCACCCCCGATGCCCCTCGCGCGCCCGGTGTGGTCAATGCCCCCGCGCTTCTGGCAGAGCTTTCCGACAAATCCGAAACCTACCGCTCCGGCGCGGAAATCCATGTCGTCAATCTGACGCTTCTGCCGCATACGCCCGAAGACCTCGACCATATGGCCATGGTCATGGGCGAGGGGGCCGTCACCATCCTGTCGCGTGGCTATGGCAATTGCCGGATCACAGCCGCTGCCATGCCCCATCTCTGGCGTGTGCAGTTCTTCAACTCTTCGGACACGCTGATCCTTGATACATGGGAAGTCACCCAGATGCCCGAAGTGGCTATTGCGGGCCGCGAGGATATGGCCGACAGCGCCGAGCGCATCCGCGAAGTGCGGAGGGCGATGGCATGACCCCCCCAAGTTTCGAAGGCTCTTATCTGGGTGCAGGCGCGAAAATTTCGGCTGCGGCTGTGCTGGAATGCAAGATATGCTGGCATGTCTATGATCCCGCGCTCGGGGACGAAACCCGCCAGATCAGCCCCGGCACGCCTTTCACAACCCTGCCCCATGACTGGACCTGCCCCGGTTGCGGGGCGGCGGCGGAACAGTTCATGGTCCTGCGCGACACAGGTGCGGTGCCAGATGCGATGGAGGACGCTGTTGCGCGGCTAGAGGCCGATTTCCGCGAAATCTATAATGGCAAGATGCGCGATGTGCCGCTGTGCAACCATTCTCTGCATGTGCAGGCGGTGGGCTTCCAGCAATGGGGCGGTCACTATCTGGGTGTGCTGATTGCGCCTTGGTTCATGAACCTTGTGCTGCTGGCTGGACCAGAGGACAACTGGACCGGACTGGAAGCCGGCGCCAAGGAACTGATCGGCTTCCCGTCCGGCCAGTATGAATTCATCCATAACGCACGCGAACAGGTGGGCGGCTACAAGGCGTGTTCGCTCTTCTCGCCCATGAGTGATTTCAACAGCCAGATGCAGGCGGTCGATGTGGCCCGCGCCGTCATGGTCGGGCTGTTTGATCCAAGCGCGCTGGAACGGCTGGAAGACGCTGCACAGTCTTTGCCGAAATCCGACCCCGCACCGCAGATCGCTGCCCCGAAACTGACCCGCGCCCGCCCACTGGAGCGCCGCGCCTTCATCACCGGGCAGGTCTGACTCGATGGAGGGTGCGCTGCAGATCACGCATGACGGGCAGGGCTGGTCCTTCGATCTGCCCGATCCCCCGGCGCTGGGCGCGTTCTTGCGCGGTAAACCCGTGGCTGAAGCCGCTGAATTGCTTCCGCGCCTGTTCAATCTTTGCGGTGCTGCGGAGGGCATGGCTGCGCGCCTTTCACTTGGTCTTCCACTCGCCCTCGATGCACGCGCGAACCTCGCGCGAGACGTGCTGCGTGACCATTTGCTGGCGCTCTTTGTCACCCTGCCGCGCGCTGCCGACCTGTCGCCGCAAGCTTTGCCTTCGGACTGGCAGAGCCGCTCTGATCTTGCGTCTGCGCTTTGGGGCGGCCCGCGTCCGGTGTTGTTCGCGCAATGGTTGGAGTCAACCCAAGGGTTTGCGCCACTGGTCAAACGTGTCTCAAAGCTGTTCGGCACGCAAGGCCAGGTGGCACCCTTGCCGCTTGCCACACTTGAAACGATTGATCCGCTCTCCGCGCTCGAAAACAGTCCGGCCGGGCGCCATGCGACCGATCCGCTTATGCGGCAGGCTGAGGCGCTGGCGGGGCGCGGCCCGCTCTGGCGCCTGATGGGCCGCATTGTTGATGCCGAGGCCGCCGCGAATGGCAGTTTGCCAGCGCCTGAATTGCGCGCCGATGGTATGGCGCTGGTGCCCGCGGCGCGGGGGGCATATGCGCTCCGGCTGTGTAGCCATCGGGGCCGGATCACGACTGTCCGCCGCATCACGCCCACCGATCACATGCTCGCGCCGCACGGCACTTTACGGCAGTCGCTGGCCACACTCGACCAGCCCGCCCTTGCACCGCTTCTGGTCGCGCTGCATGATCCCTGCCTGCCGGTCAACTTGCCCGAGGCGCATCATGCATGAAATGTCACTCGCCGAGGGTATTCGCCAGATCATCGACACTCAGGCCGTCGCGCATGGCTTCCAGCGTGTCACGGCCCTGCGCCTGGAAATCGGGCGTTTCGCAGGGGTCGAGAAACCGGCGCTGGAATTCGCACTCGATGTGGTGCTGCGGGGGTCTGCCGCCGAAGGAGCGGGCGTCGAGATGATCGACTTGCCGGGTCGCGCTCTGTGCTATGACTGCGGCGAAACTGTCGAAATTGCCGACCGGCTGGACCCATGCCCGCTTTGCGGTAGTGGCAAAATCATGCCTGAGGGTGGCAGCGAGATGCGGATCAAGGATATGGAGGTGATCTGATGTGCACTGTTTGCGGATGTGGTTCAGGACCGAAAATTGACGGCAAGGCCCATGCCCATAGTCATGAGCATGAGCACAGCCACGGGGAACTGACGCATGCCCACTCCCATACGCACAGCCATAGCCATGCCCATGATCACACGCACGGTGCAGATCACGACCATCACCATTACGGCGACGGCGCGGCCGGGGTCTCCGTTCCGGGCATGTCGCAAGCCCGGCTGATCCAGATCGAAACTGATATTCTGGCCAAGAACAACACCTATGCCGCGTCCAACCGGCGCGTTCTGGCGGCGCTGGACGCCTTCGCGGTGAACCTCGTCTCCTCACCCGGGTCGGGCAAGACGACGCTTTTGTGCCGCACGATTCAAGCACTTGGCAACCAGCCGCTTGCGGTGATCGAGGGCGACCAGCAGACCAGTAATGACGCCGATCGCATTCGCGCGACAGGGGCGCGAGCGGTGCAGGTCAATACCGGCAAGGGGTGTCATCTCGACGGGCACATGGTTGGTCATGCGATGGATGATCTGCGCCTCGCATCGCGAAGCCTGCTTTTCATAGAGAATGTCGGCAATCTTGTCTGCCCCGCCGCCTTCGATCTGGGCGAGGATGCCAAGGTCGCGATCCTGTCGGTCGCTGAGGGCGAAGACAAGCCGCTGAAATACCCCGATATGTTCACCGCCGCGACGCTCGCGATCCTCAACAAGGTTGACCTCGCACCGCATTGCGATGCCGACCTAGACGCCTATGAGGCCAACCTCTGCCGCATCAACCCCGACATTACTGTGCTGCGCGTCTCGGCACGCACTGGCGAGGGGATGGAGGCCTGGCTCGACTGGCTGCGCGCGGGTTTGGCGTCGAAAGCGCGAACATGACCCGCTCGGCCCGCCCGGCAATTCTGCTTGTGGATGACGAGCCGCATTCGCTGGCCTCGATGCGCATGGCGCTGGAGGATGATTTCGACATCCTGACCGCCGAAACCGCCGATGCCGCGATGACGCTTTTGCGCGATGAATGGGTGCAGGTCATTTTCTGCGACCAGCGCATGCCGGGGCGGACGGGCGTGCAATTCCTGACGGAAGTGCGCGAGGCATGGCCCGAAATCGTGCGTATCATCATCACCGGCTATACAGACCCCGGCGATATGGCTGATGCGATCAATGCCGCCGGGATCTACCAGTTCCTGACCAAGCCTTGGCACCCTGATCAGCTTCTGATGGCCGCGCGCAACGCCGCTGAGCTGTTCACAATGACACGCGAACACGAACGCCTGTCACTGGAAATGAAGCATCTGGGCACGACCGCCGAGACCAAGCTGGAAAAACGCCGCCGCGACCTGCGCGAGCGTCAGGGCTTTGACGCGATCCTGCGCAGCCCGCAATCGCGCATGAACGCGGTTGTTGAAATGGCCCGCCAATATGCCAGTTTCGATGTGCCTGTGCTGCTCTCGGGCGAGGCAGGCACCGGCAAGCAAGAGCTTGCCCGGGCTATGCACCATGCGAGTCTGCGCGCGGATAAGCCGTTTTTGGCGCTCAATTGCGCGGGTCTGCCGGATGACCAGCTTGAACTGGAACTTTTCGGCGCAAGGCGCGGCGCGGTGCCGGGGCTGGCCACAAACCGCATCGGGCTGTTGCAAAAGGCCGATCGAGGCACGCTCTATCTCGGAGACGTCGAAAGCCTGAGCCCAAAACTGCAGATGGCCTTGATGCGGGTCTTGCGGGAGGGGGCGTTTCAACCCCTTGGCGCACACGAAGCCATCCGCAGCAATCTGCGCCTGATCTGCGGTCTGACCGGCGATCTGCGCGCGCTGATGGCCGAAGGGCGTTTGCGCGCCGATCTGGGTTACGCGATCTCGGCGGGCGAAATCACAGTGCCGCCCTTGCGAGGACGCCGCGGCGATGTGGCGATCCTTGCCACCGCCTGCCTGTTCGACGCAGCCAGCCTGCACGGCAAACAGGTGCGCGGCTTCGACGAGGTCGCCCTGGGCTTTCTGGAAAATTACGATTGGCCCGGAAATCTGCGCGAACTGGAAAATGAGGTCACGCGTATGCTGATCTTTGCGCAAGACGCGATGCTGGGCGCCGATCTGATCTCGCGCCATATCCTGCAGGCAGAGCCAAGCGAGGACGGAGCCGACCGCGCCCTGGAGCCCATCCTGACCCGCGACGGCACGCTGAAAGACCGCGTGGAACTGGTCGAGATGCGCATATTGCGCGAGACCCTGACCCGCCACCGCTGGAACAAGAGCCGCACGGCAGCTGAGCTTGGCCTGAGCCGCGTCGGGCTGCGTGCCAAGATTGACCGCTATGGCATCGAGGATCCCAGCGGCTCAAACATCACGGAAGAGGAGGAGTGACTCATGTGCCTTGGCATTCCCGGCCAGATCACGGCCATCACCGATGAGGCGCGCGAGATGGCCATGGCCGAAGTCTCGGGCGTACAACGCGAGGTCTCACTCGCACCTGTCGCTGACCGCCCGCTGGGCGAACTGGTCGGGCAATGGACGCTGATCCATGTCGGTTTCGCCATGGCGATCATCGACGAAGACGAGGCCGCGCGCACGTTAGAGGCGTTGCGTGATCTGGGCGAGGCGCAGGAGACGCTGGACGCCATGGCGGAAGGCCAAAAGGCACTGGAGGGCACGCAATGAAACATGTCACTGAATTCCGCGATCCGGCGTTGGCCAAGGGGCTGCTGGCAGAGATCGCGCGGCTGTGCGAACAAATCGGAGCGCGCCGCGAAAAACCCGTGCAAATCATGGAAATCTGCGGAGGCCATACGCATGCGATCTTCCGCTTCGGGCTGGACAAGCTTGTGCATCAGGGCATCGAGTTCATCCACGGCCCCGGCTGTCCGGTCTGCGTGCTGCCGATGTCCCGAGTCGATGAGTGTATCGAAATCGCCGAACGCCCCGGGGTGATTTTCACCACTTTCGGCGATGCGATGCGCGTTCCCGGGACGCGCGGGTCATTGATGCAGGCAAAAGCGCGCGGGGCTGATATCCGTATGGTCTACAGCCCGCTCGACGCCCTGGAAATCGCACGGCGCAATCTTGAGCGCGAGATCGTGTTTTTCGGCTTGGGGTTTGAGACCACAACCCCCTCGACCGCCTTCGCCATTCAGGCGGCGGCCCGCGAGGGGGTAAAGAACTTCAGTGTGTTCTGCAATCACATCACGGTTCCCGAACCCATCCGCGCGCTGCTGAGTGATCCGCATATGTCACTTAATGGCTTTATCGGGCCGGGTCATGTCAGCATGGTGATCGGAACGCACCCTTATGATTTCATTGCACAGGAGTTCCGCAAACCGATCGTGGTCGCAGGGTTCGAGCCGATCGACCTGCTGCAATCTGTGGCGATGGTGTTGCGGCAAGTGGCCGAGGGGCGGGCAGAGGTGGAAAACCAATATGCGCGCGTTGTACCGGAACATGGCAATCCCGCCTCGCTTGCAGCGATTGCCGATGTCTACGCGCGCCGCCCATCCTTTGAATGGCGCGGCTTGGGCGAGATCGACGCAAGCGGGCTGCGAATCCGTCCGGCATATGCCGCCTTCGATGCCGAAGAGAAATTCGGAGTGGGTTACGGGGCCACTGTCGCGCGCCATGTGCCGGAACCCGAAGGCTGCGCCTGCGGTGCAGTGATGACAGGGCGCATCAAGCCCACGGCCTGCCCGCAATACGGGCTGGGTTGCACGCCGGAAACACCGCTTGGGGCGCTGATGGTCAGCTCCGAAGGGGCTTGTGCGGCGTATTGGCAATATGGCGGCGCTCGCGGCGCGGCGGCGTAAGGGCCGGTGTGCCGAAGTGAAGAGTTTTCCATGATAAAGAGGCAAGAATGGCGTTGCGCGACAGCCATGTGACAATGGCTCATGGGGGCGGCGGGCGCGCAATGCGCGACCTGATTGATGAGGTGTTTACTTCACGCTTTCAGCCCCCCGGTATGGAAGATCAGGCACGGTTGATGGATGATGCTTTGCGCCAGCCGGGGGCTCGGCTGGCCTTCACAACCGACGGGTTTGTCGTCTCGCCACTGACGTTTCCGGGTGGGGATATCGGCAAACTGTCAGTTTGCGGCACGATAAACGACCTCGTCGTAGGCGGCGCGCAGCCGCTGTGGTTGTCAGCCGGGTTCATTATTGAAGAAGGCACCGAGATCGCAGTTCTGCGCCGGATTGTGGACAGCATGACTTGCGCGGCCTCAGCCGCCGGCGTGCGGATCGTAACGGGTGACACCAAAGTCGTCGAACGAGGTGCGGCGGATGGTGTCTTCATCACTTCATCCGGAATTGGCGTGATCCCCCCGGGACTGGAGCTGAGCGCAAGCAAGATACAGGTGGGGGATGCGATTATTGTAAACGGTCCCCTGGGCGATCACGGTGCAGTGATCATGGCCAGCCGCCGAGAGTTTGCACTGGAGACACCCCTGGTGTCGGATTGTGCCGCGCTGGACAAAGTCATGGCCGCCGCGTTGCAGGCCGCACCGGATTTACATGCTGCGCGCGACTCCACGCGCGGCGGATTGGCCTCGGCGCTGAACGAGTTGGCAATCGACGCGGGCCTTGGGATGCTGCTGAACGAAACTGACGTTCCACTACGCCCCGAAGTGCGCGGGCTATGTGAAATCCTTGGTCTGGACCCGCTCTATCTGGCCAATGAAGGGCGACTTGTTCTATTTGTCCCGGCGCACAAGGCCGAAGCTGCTCGCGCCGCCATCGCAGCCTTGCCCGAAGGTGAGGGGGCCGCCATTATTGGCCATGTGGTCGATGCGCATCCTGGGCAGGTACGGATGCAAAGTGGTTTTGGCGGAACCCGTATTGTCGATATGCTGATTGGTGATCAACTCCCCAGGATATGCTGAGGCGTGGACAAAAGACTCGGATACACGCTGTCGGGTTTCAGATAGAAGGGCGAGAGCGTCCGACGGGTAGCGGCGGCGCTGGATGTGGCACCATCAAGCGTGGTGAAATGGTCGCAGCGGCAGCGGGTGACAGGGAGCTGTGCGCCTGCGGGCACCGGCGGCCACCCGCCGCGCAAGATAGCAGGCGCGCATGAGGTATGGGTGCTGGAACGGATCAAGACGCCCTTCACACTGCGCGGTCTGGTGCGCGAGCTGGCCGAGCGCGGGCTGCGCGTTGACTACCGCACCGTCTGGTCCTTCGTGCATCGCACGGGCTATTCGTTCAAAAAAAGACCCAACTTGCCGAAGAACAGAACCTCCCGGATGTGAGCCGCCGCCGCGCGCGCTGGAAGCGGTATCAGGATCGGATCGATCCGTCTCGCCTCGTATTCATCGATGAAGCCTGGGCCAAGACCAACTTGGCACCCCTGCGCGGCTGGGCCCCAAAAGGGGAGCGCCTGATCGGCCGCGCGCCGCATGGTCACTGGCGCATCATGACCTTCATCGCCGCCTTGCGTCACGACCGGATCGACGCGCCATTCGTTCTGGATGGCCCAGTTAACGGCTCAGCCTTTCAAGCCTATGTCGAGAAAGTTCTCGCCCCGACATTGCGCCCGGGCGATGTGGTGGTGATGGACAATCTCGGCAGCCACAAAGGGCAGGCGGTGCGCGCCGCCATCCGGGCGGCAAAAGCGCATCCGCTCTTCCTCCCGCCTTACAGCCCAGACCTCAATCCCATCGAACAGGTCTTCGCCAAGCTCAAGCACATGCTGCGCGAGGCGTCTGAGCGCACTGTGGAAGCGACTTGGCGCAAGATCGGTGCGCTCATCGACTGCTCCACCCCGCAGGAATGCGCAAACCACCTCATCAATGCCGGATATGCTTCAAGCTGATCTCATCACGCTTTAGCAGGTCAACCGCGGCAAGGAGACGTGGTTCCTTTTCAAACGCACGAAGCAAGCCAACTCTTGCGTGCCCATCAAGGTTGTTGCCGAACAGCGCCGCTTTGACCAGAGGACGTGACTGAGCCACGTCGATGGCGGCGAGGCAGGAGAGTCTGACGTCGCGCCTGGACTGTGAATCTGCACCAAAACTGAGTCGGCCCCAATTTTGAATGCAGATTGACACCGGCAAAAGACAGTGGGCCGATTGTTCAGGACGAACCACTTCGGTGCTCGCGAATCAATAGATCGTATACCAAGATCGGCGCGTTTCGACTCTTAATCGTGGCGCGAAAGTGGCTTCGATTTTTCAACATTGTGGCAAAAAAATGAGTTAATTTGTGATTAGAACATAATTCATGGAGATTTGATATGATCTCTAGCCATTTGGCTAATTATTTATAATTTTTTCTGAAATTTCTATCATTTTCCGTTTTGATTAAATTGTTCAGGGTTCTCATAATTTACAAATCGTAACCCATGTAGCCCGCATTCCCCAAGTAACCCGCTGATTTCGCTGTCCTGAACTCGACATTACCTATATAAATCATGGTGTTGATAGCTGTGAGGGGCGTGTTTCATGGATCACCCAGAGGGTGCGGGTTCG
>SKGU01000226.1 GCA_007117255.1 Natronohydrobacter sp.
CGGGCCTGACATGGATGCCGGGGCCGCGCCATGCGACGCACAAGACCCACGGGACAGGGTGCACCCTGTCATCGGCGCTGGCGACATATCTGGGGCATGGGCGACCCTTGGCAGAGGCCGCCGCACAGGCCAAAGCCTATGTTACACGCGCCATTGCTGAGGCGGATGCACTGGATGTGGGCAAGGGCCATGGCCCGACGCATCATTTCCATGTATTGAGTGCACGGTCATGAGTTTTACGCAGACTGTCATCGCGCAGACGGCTGATCTGTGTGGCGCGATCCGTGCCATGTCCTTCAATCGGGAATTGGCGGACGGGTCGCTCTGCCCGCAGGTGTTTCGACACTACATGATTCAGGATGCGCATTATCTCGAAGGTTTCGCGCGCGCTCTTGCAATCACCAGCGCGCGCGCACCGGATGCAGATGCCGTTCGTCAATTGGCGCAATCGGCAGCCGGGGCAATTACAGTGGAACGGCAGATGCATGAGCACTATCTGGGAGCGTTCGGGGTGTCGGCTGCGGATTTTGCTGCTACTCCGCGCAGCCCGGCCTGTGATCACTATGTCACTGTTCTGATTGCCACGGCCGCCACGCAGAGCGCGGCAGTCTCGTTGGCTGCGCTCTTGCCGTGTTACTGGATCTACCGCGATGTCGGGCGCGATATTTCCGATCAAGTTTGTGCCGGTAATCCGTATCAGGCATGGATTGACACATATTCTGGCGCGGCCTTTGATGCATCAGTTGCGTCGGCCTGCGCGTTGGCGGATCGATTGGCACTTCAGGCCAGCGCGCGTGAGCGCTCGCAAATGGAAGCGGCCTACCAGCGTAGCGCGTTGATGGAATGGAGGTTCTGGGACAGTGCTTATCGACAAGAGGGCTGGCCCGATCCTGTCGTGACAGGCAAACCCTGAACGTGCATCGTCCTGCGCGACACCAGATATGAAACTGAACAGAAACACACCGATTGGGGCGGTTGCTGTGTGATGTGGTTGGAAAGCTGGTGCTGCTGGACAGGATTGAACTGTCGACCTCTCCCTTACCAAGGGAGTGCTCTGCCACTGAGCTACAGCAGCGCACCATTTCCAGATTACCTGACGGGCGCAAGCCCAAAGCAGGCGGGTTCTGGAGAAACCCTGTCGTGTCGTCCGACCCCGTTGCAAAGCCACCTTTTGAAGGTGAGCGCCGCAGCCAAAGTTCCAAGGCCCGATGCGCGGCTAGGTAGTCGTTATTTTTTTCCTGCGCAACCCTAATCTGGACGGTTTTTGAAACTTCGGCTAGGAGAAGGCATGGACAAGATCCGAGCAGACAAGGCAGGCAAGCCCAAATCCGCCGATGACGCGCGTGCTGCGCGGTTGAAGGCGGCGTTGAAAGCGAATATCGCCAAGCGCAAGGCTCAGGCGCGCGCGCGTCACACCAAGGACGAGCCTCCCAAAAATGAAAAGGCGTAGAGGGTAGAGCAGATGGATTCGATTGTTGTCACCGGAAATGGACCGCTGAATGGCGAAATCCCGATTGCAGGGGCCAAAAACGCCTGCCTGACGCTGATGCCCGCCACATTGCTGACGGATCAGCCGCTGACGCTGACCAATGCACCACGTCTGTCGGATATCCGAACGATGTCGGAATTGCTGGGCTCGCTTGGGGCCGAGGTGGCCAGCTTGCAACAGGGGCAGGTGCTGGCGCTGTCCAGCCACGATCTGAGTTCGCACCGGGCTGATTACGAGATCGTGCGCAAGATGCGCGCATCGATTCTGGTTCTGGGGCCGATGCTGGCGCGGGATGGTCATGCGATCGTATCGCTGCCCGGTGGTTGCGCGATTGGTGCGCGGCCCGTGGATCTGCACTTGCGCGCATTGGAAGCGCTGGGCGCAGAGCTGGACCTGCGCGATGGCTATGTGCATGCCAAAGCGCCCGGCGGATTGAAAGGCGCGCGCTTTGCCTTTCCGATCGTGTCAGTCGGCGCGACCGAAAACGCGCTGATGGCCGCGACATTGGCCAAGGGCACGACTGTGCTGGAAAACGCGGCCCGCGAGCCGGAAATCGTTGATCTGGCGCATTGCCTGAAGCGCATGGGCGCGCAGATTGAGGGCGAAGGCACATCCACGATCACCATTCAGGGTGTGGCAAGCCTGGGCGGGGCTACGCATCCGGTGGTCACAGATCGGATCGAGCTGGGCACCTATATGCTGGCACCCGCCATTGCGGGCGGGTCGGTCGAATGTCTTGGCGGCAGGCTTGATCTGGTACAGGCCTTCGTCGACAAGCTGATTGAGGCGGGCGTCGAGGTTGAAGAAACCGCACGCGGGCTGCGGGTCACGCGCAAGACCGACCGTTTGCGCGCGGTCAATGTCGCGACCGAACCCTTCCCCGGCTTCCCCACCGATCTGCAAGCGCAGTTCATGGCGGCGATGTGCACGGCGGATGGTGAGTCGGTGCTGGAAGAACATATATTCGAGAACCGCTTCATGCATGCGCCCGAACTGATGCGGATGGGCGCGCAGATTGACGTGCATGGCGGCACTGCGCGCGTGAAAGGTGTTGAAAAGCTGCGTGGTGCGCCAGTAATGGCCACGGATTTGCGCGCCTCGGTGTCACTGATCCTGGCCGGGCTTGCGGCAGAGGGCGAAACGGTTGTCAGCCGCGTCTACCATCTGGATCGTGGCTATGAGCATGTCGAGGACAAGCTGGGCGCCTGCGGGGCGCGGATTGAGCGGATCAAGGCATGAGCGACGCGCGGTTTGAAGACGGGGCAGAACGCCCGTTGCGCCTGCAGGCGCTGGATGGTGACGATCTGAAGGTGATTTCGGCGCTGGTGCAGGATGCGGTTTTCCCGGTCACGGAAATGGCGTGGGATGCCAAGCGCCGCCGTTTCGCGCTGCTGATCAACCGCTTCCGCTGGGAAGACCGCGACCGCGCCAGCGCTGCAGGTGATTTCGAGCGGGTGCAGGCGCTTCTGGTGGTCAGCGATGTTGTGGCCGTGGCCTCCAACGGGATTGACCGGGCGGACAAGGATCTGATCCTGTCGCTGCTGACAATAGAGTTTCAGCCTGGTGAGGATGGTGCAGGCCATGTGATGCTGACCCTTGCCGGTGATGGCGAAATCAGGTTGTCGGTGGAATGTCTGGATGTTGCGCTATCTGACGTGACGCGGCCCTATCGCGCGCCCTCGCGCAAGATGCCCGCGCATGGTGTTGAAAAGGACAACTGAATGCCCGTGACCCTCGACAGTTCTGCGCCCGATTTCGAGGCGCAGTTTTCGGCCCTTCTGGGCTCCAAGCGCGAAGAAGCGGTCGATGTTGATGACACAGTGGCGGCGATCATCGCCGATGTGCGTGCGCGCGGTGATGCGGCTGTGATCGAGTTGACGGCGAAATTCGACAAGCTGGAGCTGACACCCGAAACACTGGCCTTCACACAAGACGAAATCGAGCATCATTGCGCGGCGGTGCCCGCCCCGGAACGCGCCGCGCTGGAACTGGCGGCGGAACGCATCCGCGCCTATCATGCCCGCCAGCGGCCAGAGGATGCGCGCTGGACCGATACCACAGGCGCGGAACTTGGCTGGCGCTGGGGGCCGGTGAGCGCTGCGGGCCTTTATGTGCCGGGCGGGCTGGCCAGCTATCCGTCCTCGGTGCTGATGAATGCCATTCCCGCGCAGGTGGCGGGCGTCGAGCGGCTGGTGATCTGCGCGCCCACACCGGGCGGTGTGGTCAATCCGCTGGTGTTGCTGGCGGCGCGTTTGGCCGGGGTGGATATAGTCTACCGGATCGGCGGCGCGCAGGCCGTGGCGGCCATGGCTTACGGGACCGAGACGATTGCGCCGGTGGACAAGATCACCGGGCCGGGCAATGCCTTTGTCGCTGCAGCGAAACGGCGCGTTTTCGGGCGTGTAGGGATCGACATGATTGCGGGACCGTCGGAAATTCTGGTGATCGCGGATGCAGAGAATGACCCCGACTGGATCGCGCTTGATCTGCTGTCACAGGCCGAACATGACGAAAGTGCACAATCCATCCTGATCACCACGGATGCTGAATTCGGGCAAGCCGTGGCGCGCGCGGTCGACAAACGGTTGGAGACGCTGGAGCGCCGCGCCATTGCGGGCGCAAGCTGGCGCGATTTCGGGGCAGTGATCGTGGTGCGCGATCTGGTGGAGGCCGCAGCGCTTTCAGATCGAATCGCGCCTGAACATCTGGAACTCTGCGTGGCTGATCCGGAAGCTCTGCTTGCGCAAATCCGCCATGCGGGCGCGGTGTTTCTGGGCCATTGGACGCCTGAAGCGATCGGTGATTATGTCGGTGGGCCAAACCATGTGCTGCCGACCGCGCGCTCGTCGCGTTTTTCGTCCGGGCTGTCAGTGCTGGATTTCATGAAGCGGACCACTTTGGCGCGCATGACCCCTGACGCGTTGGCAGCGATTGGCCCTGCTGCAGAGCAACTGGCGATCTCGGAAAGCCTGGAGGCGCATGGTATGTCGGTGCGCGCAAGGCTGGATCGCCTGAACCGCTGACGGGGGCACACGCAGAGATGTCTTGTTGAGTATTTTTGGCAAGATGAAGCATGGGGTCTTTTCGTTATATCGGCGGCGTGCCAGTCTGATTGAAAAAGGGAGCGCCCCATGATCCGGCTATGTGTGTTTGACGCTTATGGCACCTTGTTTGATGTAGACGCCGCAGCGCGGGCGGCTGATTTGCAGGGTGATCTTTGGCCGCAACTGTCGGCGGATTGGCGGCGTAAACAGTTGGAATATACATGGCTGCGCAGCGTGGCCGGTGCGCATGTCGATTTCTGGCAAGTGACGCAGGACGGGCTGGACTGGGCGATGGAGGCGGCGGGGCTGGATGATCCGGACTTGCGTTCAAAGCTGCTTGCGCTGTATCGCAGGCTTGACGTTTTCCCAGAAGTGCCAGAGGTTCTGGGCGTTTTGCGCGACCAGGGAGCGGGCCTCGCGATCCTGTCGAATGGCAGCGCGGACATGCTTGCGGATGCCGTGGCCTCGGCGGAGTTGGATGGGGTCTTTGATGCGGTTTTGTCTGTTGATGACGCGGGCATCTTCAAACCTGCAAAACCTGTCTATGATCTGGTCGGCGCGCGCTTCGGGCTAGCCCCGGCGGATGTGTTGTTCATTTCATCCAATGGCTGGGATATCTGTTCCGGCGCGGCTTACGGGTTCCGCACGCTTTGGGTCAATCGTGCAGGCGCCCCCATGGACCGTTTGCACGGCACGCCAGAGGCACAGGCGCGCGATCTGCGCGAATTGCCCGACTTGCTGGGAAGGCTTTGAGATGCCCTATTTCACCGCTGCTGACGCTGCCAAGCTGCACTATCTGGACGAAGGTCACGGCCGTGCGCTGATCTGCTTGCCTGGGCTGACGCGCAACGCGTCCGATTTCGACTATCTTGCGCCGCATCTGCCGCCGCTTCGCCTGATCCGCCCGGATTATCGCGGGCGCGGAAAATCTGACTGGACTGGGGCCGAGACCTATACTGTGATGCAGGAAGGGGCTGACGTTCTGGCGCTCATGGATCATCTGGGGCTGGATCAGGTGGCGGTACTGGGCACATCGCGCGGCGGGATCATCGGGATGTATCTGGCTGCTGTCGCCAAGGACAGGCTGCGCGGACTGTGCCTGAATGATGTGGGCCCGGTGATCGAGGCCGAGGGGCTGGCGCGGATTTCTGACTATATCGGACGCAACCCGTCAGCGCGAACTCATGCGGAAGCAGCGCTGGCGCTGGAACGCGCTTTTCCCGAATTCACCGAGGTGCCACAGGGGCGCTGGCTGCAGGAAGCGCGCCGTCACTTCATCAAGGCGGATCAGGGGTTGCAGATCAACTATGACCCGGCCCTGCGCGAGGCGTTTCTTGCTGCCATGACCGGCGGTGGCGGCGATCTTTGGCCGATGTTCGAGGCCTGCGCCGACCTGCCATTGGGGCTGATCCGGGGGGCCAATTCCAACCTGCTGAGCGCCGCGACCATGGCCGAGATGCAGCGCTTGCGCCCCGATATGCTTTGTGCCGAAGTGCCGGGGCGCGGGCATATCCCGTTTCTGGATGAGCGTGAGGCCTTATCGGTTCTCCACGAATGGCTGGGGTTGTGTCTGTGAATATCGACATGATCCGCGCGGCGGCAGACCGGTTGCAAGGGCGCGCGCGCCATACACCGCTGTTGTCCTCGCCCTTTCTGGACCGGATCGCGGGCAGGCGGGTTCTGGTCAAGGCAGAATGTCTGCAACATACGGGCAGCTTCAAGTTTCGGGGGGCGTGGTCAGCGATCTCTGATTTACCCGACACAGTGACAGGGGTGATTGCATTCTCGTCGGGCAACCATGCACAGGGCGTGGCTTATGCGGCATCGTTGCGCGGTCTGTCCGCGGTGATCCTGATGCCGCGCGACGCACCTGACAACAAGATTGACAATACCCGTGCGCTGGGGGCCGAAGTGGTGCTCTATGACCGGGCCCGCGAGGATCGCGATGCGTTGGGGGACGTATTGGCACATGAGCGTGGGTTGACACTGATTCAGCCCTTTGATCATCCGCAGGTGATTGCAGGACAGGGCACAACGGGGCTGGAAATTGCCGAACAGGCGCGCGCACTGGGCGTGTGCGATGCACAGGTTCTGGTCTGTTGCGGGGGTGGGGGGCTGAGTTCCGGTATTGCCCTTGCGCTGGAGGCAGAGGCCCCACGGATGCAGGTCCGCACGGTCGAGCCCGAAGGTTTCGATGATGTCGCGCAATCGCTGGCTTTGGGCACGGTCGTGACCCATCCTCTGCGCACAGGGCTGTGCGATGCGATCGTCACGCCTGCGCCGGGCAGGCTGACATGGCCGATCCTGAAGCGGCTCTGCGGGCCAGGGCTGGTGGTTACGGACAGCCAGGCGCTGCGCGCGATGGCGCTTGCGCATGAACGGCTGAAACTGGTGCTGGAACCGGGGGGCGCGGTGGCGCTGGCGGCTGCGCTGTTTTGCCCTGACCAGATTGCGGGAGATACTGTGATCGTGACCGCTTCGGGCGGCAATGTGGATCGCGCAGTCACAGTCCTGGCACTGCAAGAGGAGGCCACATATGCCGCGCGCTGATCTGGGCGAGATATCGTTGAACTATCAACTGACCGGGCCGGAAGATGGCGTGCCAGTCGTGTTGTCGAACGGGCTTGGGCTGAGCCTTGGCATGTGGGCGCCGCTTCTGCCACATTTGCCTGAAAACTGGCGCATCCTGCGCTATGACAGGCGTGGCCATGGCGGCTCTGATGTCACGCCGCCGCCCTATACGATGGGCCAGTTGGTGCGTGATACAGAAGGGCTGCTGGATCATCTGGGCTTGCGCGGCTGTGCTTTTGTGGGCCTCTCGTTGGGGGGGATGGTGGCGCAAGGCTTGGCGGTCAAGCGCCCCGATCTCATCCGTGCGCTGGTGCTGTCCAATACTGCGGCACGGATTGCGACTACCGAGATATGGCAGATGCGCGCAAACCAGGCCCGCGAGGGCGGGCTTGCTGCGTTGCTGGAGCCGTCACTGGAGCGCTGGTTCACGCCCGCTTTTCGCAACAGCCCCGATGTCGCCCCCTGGTGCGAGATGTTTCTTGCCACGCCGCTGGATGGTTGGCTTGGTGGCGCGCAGGCCATTGCGGGCACTGATTTCTACACAACGACGGCTGCCCTCAAAATGCCGACCCTCGGCATTGCCGGCGACCGTGATGGGTCTACACCGCCCGATCTGGTACGCGAAACCACTGATCTGATCGCAGGATCGGAATTCGCCCTGATCCGCAAATCGGGCCATCTGCCCCATGTCGAACAGCACGCGCTTTACGCCGACATCGTGACGCGCTTCGTTCAAAAGCATCTCACCTGATCCCGGTTTCATCTTGCCAAAAATACTCAAATGCAGCCGTGCGGTACAGCACCGCGCCGCAGGCCGCAAATCCCCGTTTCCATCCGGCCGCGCCCGCGCTAGGTTATGGGCAACCGCAAGGACAGCAGCCCGATGACCGAAACACAGACCCCTTACCAGGTTCTGGCGCGCAAATACCGCCCCGAGAGTTTTGCCGATCTGATCGGGCAGGACGCTATGGTGCGCACGTTGCGCAATGCCTTTGCCGCTGACCGCATTCACCATGCCTTCGTGATGACGGGGATCAGGGGCACGGGTAAAACCACCACGGCACGGATCATTGCAAAGGGGCTGAATTGCATTGGTGCAGACGGGCAGGGCGGCCCCACGACCGAGCCTTGCGGGGTTTGCGAGCATTGCGTGGCGATTTCCGAGGGCCGTCATGTCGATGTGCTGGAAATGGACGCGGCCTCGCGCACGGGCGTTGATGATATCCGCGAGATCATTGCCTCTGTGGCCTACAGATCAGCCTCCGCGCGCTACAAGATCTATATTATCGACGAAGTGCATATGTTGTCGAACAACGCTTTCAACGCGCTTCTGAAAACACTGGAAGAACCGCCCGCGCATGTGAAATTCATCTTTGCGACGACCGAAATCCGCAAGGTGCCGGTGACGGTGCTCTCGCGCTGCCAGCGCTTTGATCTGCGCCGGATTGAGCCCGAAGTGATGATCGCGCATCTGGGCAAGATCGCGCAGACTGAGGGCGGGCAGGTGGCCCATGATGCACTCGCATTGATCACGCGCGCGGCCGAAGGGTCGGTGCGCGATGCGATGTCGCTTCTCGATCAGGCCATCAGCCACGGGGCGGGCGAGACCACCGCCGATCAGGTGCGTGCGATGCTGGGGCTGGCCGACCGTGCGCGGGTGATGGATCTGTTCGATCACATCATGCGCGGCGATGCGGGCGCGGCGCTCGAAGAACTGGCCGCGCAATATGCGGATGGCGCGGACCCGATGGCGGTGTTGCGCGATCTGGCCGAGATCACGCATTGGCTGAGTGTGACCAAGATCACACCAGAGGCCGGTGCCGACCCGACCATTCCGCCCGAAGAACGCGACCGGGGCGCGCAGATGGCACAGGCCTTGCCGATGCGGGTTCTGTCGCGCAGTTGGCAGATGTTGTTGAAAGCGCTCGAAGAAGTCGCGCAA